>CAZIQJ010000225.1:0-3586 GCA_964541285.1 uncultured bacterium
GTTACGAGCACAAAAAACGTATGCTCCAGGTTGAGTTTATTGAGGGCGGGATTTACCAGTACGACGCCGTTCCTGAAACCGTTTATGAGGACTTTCTCCAGGCGGACTCACACGGAACTTTTTTTGAAAACCGTATCAAGGGGCATTACGCCTACCGCCGCGTCCGTTAATTAAGCCTGCCGCTATGGCGCTTTTACACTCTGAAAAAATAAAGCTTTCGACCCCGCTTCCGCCTTTCACGCTCAAGAGCGTGGACGGTAAAACCGTGTCTTCTTCCGCGCTCAAGGGGAAGGTGCTGGTGGTCATGTTCATTTGTAACCACTGCCCGTATGTACAGGCTATTGAAGACCGTATCCTGGATCTGGCGCGCGCTTATTCAAAGCGGGGGGTTGATTTTGTGGGAATTTGTTCCAATGACCCCACAGACTATCCTGATGACGCGCCTTCAAGCCTTTTGGCCCGCTGGAAAGAAAAGAATTACGGCTTTCCGTACCTTGTGGATGAAACCCAGGAAGTTGCCAGGGCCTTTGGCGCGGTTTGCACCCCGGATATCTTTGTTTATGACGAGTCACGGGAGCTGGCCTATCACGGTCAGCTGGACGACAGCTGGAAAGACGCTTCCAAAGTGACCCAGCAGGACCTCAGAGACGCTTTGGAGTCTCTTTTGAAGACCGGAGCAGCCCCCGCTCTTCAAACCCCCTCCATGGGCTGTTCGATCAAGTGGAAACGGTAGTTTTTCTATTCTAGAGATATAACTCTAAATAGCACGTTATAGCATTTCTGTAATCCCCGCACTTTCAGCCGCCTCTATAGAAGTCCTATGCTATACTTTTACTAAGTTAGTTTAAAAAGTATTTATAGAAGTTTAAACTCCGCAAAGGACGGCAAAATATTGCGAAACTCTAAACTCCGCAAGCAGATTGATGCCTGCTTTCTGGCCGTTTCATTTTCTCTGAAACGGATCACAGGACGTCCGTTTTTACTCAGGCTGACCGCTCTGGCTACCTGCCTTTTTTTTACCACCACCAACGTTACTTGGGGGCAGCCCGCGGGCGCCATCCTCGAAGATATTCCCCGTATTGCCATCGGTCTTGATGATCTCAAAATTCCTGAAGACATGGGAAGTATCCAGTTCACTCATCAGGAAGCTGACACCGATAAATTCGTTCTCTACGTCCAGGACGCGCACGGTATTTTTGATGCTCAGGAAAATATCCGCCGGATGATCGAGTACTTCCGCGAAAAGTACGGCGTGGAAGCGGTTGCGGTCGAAGGGAGCAAGGGCGGACTGGATCCCACGCTGCTCCGTTCTTTCCCGGATGATTTTGTAAAGAAAAAAGTCATGAACCAGTACAAGGAGCTGGGGGAATTGTCCGGGGCTGACATGGCCGCGATTCTGAACCCCAAGCCGTCCCGTTTTTACGGGATCGAAGACTGGCGCCTTTACGAAGAGAATTTCGCCGCTTATGTCGCGGCGGATGAAAACCGCGAAGAAATTAACAAGAAAATCGAGGCCCTGAAGCATGCGCTGGATCAGAAACGGCCTCAGATTTTTTCTGTTCCTCTGAATCGCTTTCATGAAAAAACGGACGCTTTTCATGAAGAGAAATCGGGGATGTTCGAACTTCTGAAGTACCTGGTCGAGGTTGAATCCAGGACGGAACCGGGACGAAAGCACATTACCTCATCTCGCTCCGCTTCTCGAAGCTGTCGGCAAGGATGACTCCGGGCAGGAAGACCTTGACGCTGCCATTCACAAGATGGCCGACTTCTTCAAAAAGAAGTATGTGGAACGCCTGCCGTATGAAAAGGTCCGGGAATTCAACAAGCATTACCAGAACTATGTTACCGGGGCGGAAGATTCAGGCTCTTTTCTGAAATTTCTTGTGGATACCGGAAAGACGCTTGGCCTGAAACCCAAGCTTTCAATGGCCATGAAAGCGCTGATGGGGCAGACCGAAACGCTTTCCATGATCAAGGGGACGCGTCTCTTTGAAGAACTTGAAGCGGTTCTTGATACTCTTGAAAAGGAGATGCTGACCACGCCGGAGCAGGTTGAGCTGGCGGCGGAGTACAAAAGACTGAGGATGCTTAAAAATCTTGCGGCCCTGGAGTTTTCCCGTGAGCAGCTTCTGGAGTATCAGAAAGCGCCCGAATCATACCTTAATCTTCTCGGTGACAAGCGTGAACTGATTACGCCCGCGCTGGAGTTTTACCGCGCCGCAGTTGAGCGTGACGGTGTTTTTATCGAAAAAGTTCAGGATATCTTCAAGAAAGAAAAGTCGCAGGCCATGATTGTGCTCGCTGGCGGCTTCCACAGCCAGGGGCTTGAACAGAATCTGAAGGACAAGAAAATCTCTTATGCGGTCATCATGCCGAAAATGAGTTCCATGGCCGGCCATGAGAGCTATGTCAACTCCATGACCGGAACGCTTTCCTACAAGTCCTACCTTAAAACCACCTTCTATGACGCGCTGATGCGCCATGCGTCGATCCAGATGGTCAAGGAACTTCCTGAGCCTGAGTTCAAACGCACGCTGAAGCTTTGGCGCGATCAGATCATACGCCAGCTGTCCGACGAGGGCCGGGTGGGCGATGCCGGTCAGTACACGAAATATATTGATGAGCTTTTCAAGATTTATAAGGAGAAGTTCGGGGACCAGATTCAGCTTCCCAAGACCCGGGAAGAAATTCTGAAGATGCTGGAAGATGAGATGAACCGCTTCCGGGATGAAAAGAAGCAGGGGTTTGCGCAGAAATTCGAATCCGGCCTCAAGGTTTTTATGGCCGGTCTCGCGGGCCTTTCAGAAAAAAATCAGCTTACCGAAGAGAATGTTCTGAAACTCGCAGGGGAAAGCAAGGCCCCTTCCGCCGCGGTTTCCTCATTCAAGAGTCTGGACAGGACACTCCCGGGCATTAATTCGGCTGACCCGCTGACCATGAACAAGGCTGGCCTGATGACAAACCAGGAGTTCCATCAGCAGACTGGAACGGTTTTTGGAAATATCAATGCCGTGCTTCCCGAGATTGTTCAGCAGGTTGACCAATACCTTGGAGAAGCGGAAACCGGAGCCCCGCTCGCGGGAGCTGTCCGGGATGTGACGCGCGTTTTAAGCCGCCAGGCCAACGCGCCGGTGGTTTCTGCGGATGGTGTCACTCCTGCCGTGACCCGTTCTGAAGTTGTGCGCGCCGGCCGTGAGCTTCAGAGAATTGCGGGAAATCAGCTTTCGCCCAATGCATCGGCCAGTGAGCAGGCCCGTCTTGCGCGCGCCGCTCTGCGCCAGGCCGCGGGTCCTTTGATCGGGCTGAATGTGCCGCGGCAAATCGCGGTGAACAAGTCCCCCAATGCTGATTTTTTTGGAAACCAGGTCCTTTATGGACTGAACAATATTGCGGGAGTCAGACGTTCCGAGATGAGGACTTCAGAGTCCTCGTCTTCATCCCAGTCCGGAAGTACTGGTCTCACTCTTGCTCCACCTGCTCAGAGAGTACCTTCGGGTTTTAATCCCGAACAAGTCCTTGCGGCCATTCGCGCGTCCTTTGCTCCGCTGGCGAATGTGCAATTGAGCGACCTGACTCTGATTAA
>CAZIQJ010000226.1:0-3535 GCA_964541285.1 uncultured bacterium
GATTTCCTGCGAAATCACTTACGGCCTTGAACGCATTGCCATGTTCCTGCAGAAGAAAGATTCCATGTTTGATGTGGAGTGGAAGCCGGGCGTGACTTACGGCGATGTGCACCTCCAGGGTGAACGCGAATTCTCCAAATTCAATTTTGAGGCCTCAAACCCCGAAATGCTGAAACGCCATTTCGAAGACTACGAGGCGCAGGCCAAAAAACTTCTGGAAGAGGGGCTGGTGCTTCCGGCCTATGACTCCTGTTTGAAAACATCTCACTACTTTAACCTGCTGGACGCGCGCGGCGCTGTCAGCGTGAATGAGCGCCCCCGTTATATTGGAAGGGTGCGCGCTCTGGCCCGCGGCTGCGCCGAAGGCTACCTTAAGAGCCGTGAAGCCCTGGGCTTTCCGCTTTTGAAGAAGAAAAAATAATGGCCAACCTCCTTGTTGAAATCGGAACCGAAGAGCTTCCCACAGACGCGCTGAATGTGGTTTATTCCACTCTCGCGGTCAAGGCGCGGGAAGTTTTTCAGAAAAACCGTCTGGCTTTTAAAGATGTGCGTGTGGAAGCAACGCCGCGGCGCATCGCTTTTTTTATTGAAGAACTGGCTGCGCGTCAGGAAGACGAGAATCTCGAACTCTCAGGGCCTTCGCTTGAAAAAGCCTATGACTCAGGCGGAAACCCCACGCCCGCGCTTCAGGGTTTTTTGAAAAGCAAGGAAGCGGACGTCAAGGACCTGGAAACCAAGGACACGCCGCGCGGAAAATTCGTGGTCGTGCGCCGGACCGTCAAGGGCAAGCCCGCGACCTTTGTTCTGCCCGGGATTCTGAGCGAACTTTTCAATTCACTTTCCTTTCCCAAGAGCATGCGCTGGGAAAAATCCGGCTTCCGTTTCCCGCGGCCTATCCGCTGGGTCGCGGCATTGCTGGACAAAAAAGTCATACCGTTTTCCTTTGCCAACCTCAAGGCGGGGAGCACCAGCTATGGCCACCGCTTTCTTTCTCCCAAAGCCTTCAAAATCGTGTCCGCGGACTGGCCCTTATATAAGAAGGCGCTGGCCAAGGCCCATATTGTGCTGGACCTGGAAGAGCGCAAAGGGCTGATTTCCCGGGAGCTTCAGACAAAATATGGCCAGAAAAGTTTTGATGAAGAGCTTCTGCATACCACGGCCCAACTGGTGGAAGAACCTTTTCTTATGGAAGGTTCCTTCAAGAAGGAATATCTCGAGCTTCCCAGGGAAGTGCTGGCCAGCTGCATGAAAAAGAACCAGAAAATTTTCGCCTGTTACGGTTCGAACGGCAAATTGAACGGGAAGTTTGTGGCCATTCTGAATGGCGCGCGGCCCAAGGCCGCTTTGCCGCGCCTGCGCGAGGATTATGAGAACGTGCTCGAGTCCCGCCTGAAAGACGCGCGTTATTTCTACAAGCAGGACACCCAGGAGCCTCTTGAAAAGAAACTTCCCTTGCTTGAACAGGTCACGTACCTGGGCAAGCTTGGGAACATGCGGCAGAAGACCGAGCGCCTTGAAAAGCTGGCCCTGGAATTCGCGGATTTCGCGGGCCATGCCGGGCTTCAGGCGGATCTGGAGCGCGCCGCGCGGCTTTCCAAAATTGATTTGATGACGCACCTTGTTTACGAATTTCCGGATATTCAGGGCATCGCGGGCAGGGAATACGCCATGGCCGCGCGTGAAAAGGAAAGCGTTGCCCAGGCCATCGGGTCCCAGTACCTGCCCAAAAATCTTTCTGAAAATTATCAGGACCTCTTTAAACAGATGAACCTGCTTGGCGCCATGCTGGGCGTCGTGGACCGGCTGGACCATCTGGTCGGAGCTTTTGGTCTGGGCATGCAGCCTTCCGGAAGCCAGGATCCTTACGCGCTGCGGCGCGCGGGCGGCGCGCTTGTGAAAATCATCCGCGCTTTCGATCTCCACTTTCCGCTGAATGAAGTGCTTGATATCAGCATTTCGTTTTACCATAACCAGCTGACCACTCCGGCCGACGCGGTCAAAGCCAGCCTGGAAAAGTTTTTCAAGGAGCGCGTGACTTTTGAACTGCAGGCAAAGCCGGGGAGCAGGGAGCTGGAAATCCTGCAGGCCGTGATGCAGTCTTCCTTTGATAATATCGCGGACGTTTACAAAAGATATGAGCGTCTGGCCGAGATGTATAAAAAGGAACCTAAAGCTTTTCTCCGCGCCGCCAAAGTGGTGGAGCGCACCGGCAATATCATTAAAGGAAGCAAAGGGGGCGTGTCCGGAGACGTGATTCCCGGCCTTTTTGACAGCCCGCAGGAAAAGGACCTGTTCCAGGCCTGGAACAAGCATTCCGGCCAGGTAAGGGAGCTTTTGGACCAGAAAAACTATGAAAAAGCCACCCTGCTTTTTGGGGAGGCCTTTTATGTTCCCCTGAACGACTTCTTCAAGCAAGTCATGGTAAATGTTGAAGATACGAAGATACGCGCCAACCGCCAGACCCTGCTGGCCCATATCAACAGGCTGTACGCGGAACGGGTCGCGGATCTTTCGTTGCTATCCGGGCTGGATTCGCTATAATACCTCTCTTTGCCGGGCCCTCCGGTAAGGCAAGTCTGAACTACTTATACCCATCAAAAAGGAGCTTTACATGAAAACTGCAGCAAAGAAGACTTCCGCTGGGAAGTCGTCAAAATCCACCAAATTCGTTTACTTTTTCGGAAAGGGCAAGGCTGAAGGTAATGCCACCATGAAGTCCCTTCTGGGCGGCAAAGGCGCCAACCTGGCGGAAATGACCAATATCGGCGTTCCTGTTCCCGCCGGTTTTACCATCTCCACTGAAAGCTGCGACCTCTTCTATAAGAACGGCAAGAAATGGCCCGCCGGTCTTGAACAGCAGATCAAGGAAAACATCAAGCGCCTTGAAGAAACCATGGGCGCGAAGTTCGGCGACCGCAATAACCCTCTTCTTGTTTCCGTGCGCTCCGGCGCCGCGGCCTCCATGCCGGGCATGATGGACACCGTGCTGAACCTCGGCCTTAACTCCGAAGTGGTTCAGGGTTTGATCATCAAGACTGAAAACGAGCGTTTCGCGTGGGACGCTTACCGCCGTTTCATCACCATGTTCTCCAACGTGGTCATGGGCGTGAAGCATGAACATTTTGAACACATCATGGAAGCCAAGAAAAAGCAGCTCAACGTGAAGCTTGACACCGAGCTGAGCGCGGCTGATCTTAAAGACCTGGTCCGCCAGTACAAAAAGGCTTACCAGGAAGAAACGGGCGAAGAATTTCCCAATGACGCCTATGAACAGCTGACCAAATCCATCAACGCGGTTTTCAACTCCTGGAACAACCCCCGCGCCGTGAAGTACCGCCAGCTTTATGATATCCGCGGCCTGCTCGGCACTGCCGTGAACGTGCAGTCCATGGTGTTCGGCAACATGGGCAACACTTCCGGAACCGGCGTTTGCTTTACCCGCAACCCCTCCACCGGTGAAAACAAGTTTTATGGCGAGTTTCTGGTCAATGCCCAGGGCGAAGACGTGGTGGCCGGTATCCGCACCCCGCAGCCC
>CAZIQJ010000227.1:0-3525 GCA_964541285.1 uncultured bacterium
TGCACGGCTCTGCTTCAAGTAGTCTGCAGCCTTGCAATAGCAGACAAAGGGAAGGGCGTTTAAAAAGCATGGCGTACTCTCTGAGTTCTCTCGATCTTTATCTCATCAAGCCTTCCAAGTATGACGATGACGGTTATGTTATCCGCTACTGGAAGGGTGTTCTGCCGAGTAACACGCTCGCCTGCCTGAATGGCCTTAGCGAAGACCTGCGCCGCCGCGGGGTTTTTGGAGAAAAGGTAAAATTCAGTATCCACAATATTGACGAAACGGTTCAGCGTGTTGATTTCTCCAAAATCATTCGATCAAGCAGAAACAAGCAGGGCAAAACCATTGTCTGCCTGGTCGGCGTCCAGACAAATCAGTTTCCCCGGGCCGCAGATATCGCACTGACGCTGAGAAAAGCCGGAATTGATGTGTTGATCGGAGGCTTTCACGTGAGCGGTGTCATGGCCATGTCGCCGGAGCTGTCGCCGGAGCTGCTCGAGCTCAGGAATGCCGGAGTTACCCTGGTGGCGGGTGAGGTTGAAGGCCGGTGGGAAATGATTCTTAAAGATGCGGCCGCCGGACGATTAAAGCCTGTTTATGATTTTTTGAAAAATCCGCCGGATCTTCAATCCGCTCCCATGCCCGTTTTGCCCAAAAACCTCCTGGGCGCTTATGTCGTCCGCCGCTTCGCGACGCTGGACTGCGGCAGGGGCTGCCCTTTTGGGTGCAGTTTTTGTACTGTGATCAACGTACAGGGAAGGGTCATGCGTTTCCGGCGCGTGGAATGCATCCTCGAGATGATCCGTAAAAATTATCTGCAGCATAAAGTGGATTTTTATTTTTTCACGGACGACAATTTTTCCCGAAACCGGAACTGGCGGTCTATTTTTGAGGGGCTGATCCGTCTGCGGCGTGAAGAGAACATCAAGGTGACATTTATGATGCAGGTGGACACGCAGTCGCACAAGATCCCTGAGTTTATCCGTATGGCCTCGGCGGCGGGCTGCTCCCAGGTGTTTATCGGAGTTGAGAGCTTGAATGAAAAAAACCTGGAGGCTGCTTCAAAAAAACAGAACAAAGTGAATGATTTCCAGTTCATGCTCTCGCAATACCGGGAACGGGAGATCGGGGCGCATCTGGCTTATATTATCGGTTTCCCTTTTGATTCGACGGAATCTGTGGCGGAGGATGTGCGCCGGCTGCGGGAACTTCACGCGCCCCAGGCATCCTTTTTCATGCTGACGCCGCTGCCGGGGTCCATGGATCACAAGGCGGGTCAATCCCGGAACATGTTCATGGATTCGGACCTGAACAATTTTGATACGTTCCACTCGACCTTCCGGCATGAGCGGATGCCGGGCCTGTCATGGAAAAAAGCCTATGATGACGCCTGGAAAAGTTTTTATGGAGTTCCGAATATGATTGAAATCCTCAAACGGGTGCCGGCAAAAGAGTACTGGCATGTTTTTATGAACTTTATCTGGTATAAAAATGCCGTCCAGGTCGAGCAGGGGCATCCGATGACCCATGGTTTTCTCCGTCTGAAAACCCGTAAAGAGCGGCGGCGGACCTTTCCTTTGGAAAGCCCTCTTAGTTTTCTTGCCAGACGCATCAGGGATCTGGGCAGTGTTTTAAAAGGGTGGGTCCGGCTGGCTTTTGAGATGGAGGAAGCCTGGCTTGCGACACGTTCCCGGAGCCTGCTTGAAAAACACGTGGTGGCAGAGCTCTCCGGCTGCCAGAAACGTCTGGATGACTGGTGGAAACTTCGGCCTTCCCAGCTTCAAGGTTTCTATCGCGCGGCCTTACGAAGTCTGGAATCAATGGATTTTAAAATCGGTTTTCCCGGGATGAAGGTTCCTTCGAGTTTTGAGCTTTGGGTCAAGCGGTGGGATTTCTTTTCAGAACAGCTTACTTTTACCCGCTCCCCGATGAAACGGTACTGGCAGGACGCTTTGAAGAAACTCAAGGGAAGAAAGCTGTTCAGGATTCATTTCTGGCAGTTTGTACTCACGAGTTTTCGTGAACTGGTTTTGATGGGCCGTTTTCTTACAACCCTGTCGAGAGAAATTAAAAGATAATGCCTGTGAAAAAGAAATTGAAGCGGAATCAATCCGGACGGTTTGAAGCCCCTGTGGCAAAGCGAATCGGCTTTCGTCTGGTAAAAGCCGCCCGCGGGCGCGCTGTGGTGACGTTGAAAGCGAAAAGACACCACGAAAATACGGTAGGCACCGTGCATGGAGGGATTCTGTGTGACATTTCGGATGCGGCAATGGGTTATGCTTTTGAATCCCTGCTTCCGGAAAACAGGCGCGGGGTCACCGTTGAATTTAAAATCAACTTTCTCCGGCCAGCGTTTGCGGAAGACCATCTTTACGCAAAAGCCGGAATCATTTCGCATGGCAAGACCCTGTACTATCTCGAGTGTGATATCCTCAATGCTCGGAAAGATCTCATCGCAAAAGCTGCCTGCACCTGCAAAATCCTGGGCGCTTCTTCTTTTTTGCCGTAATTCCCGCCGATCCTGCCTGGCATTTAATCACTGAAGACTTTTTTTGAGTAAGGCTTCCCCCGATACAAGAGCTCCTGCGGCTTGTATACAATGCTTATAAGCAAAGGGGAGCCAAAATTGAAAAGGGTAGAATTTTCCAGTTTTCAGGCACGCCTTGTCTGCCATTATGCCGGCTGGATCCTTGCCGCCATTCTGCTGGTTACGGTTGCGGCTGTTCCGTACGCTAAAAGGCTTAAACTCCGCGCGAACTTCATGGATCTTCTCCCTCGTTCGACGCCCAGTATTCAGGATCTCAAAGAACTCAATGAACATGTGGGAGGCGCCAGCTATCTGATCGCGGTCATTGAATCTCCGCAGGAGGAAACCGCGCGCCGGACAGCCGAACGCTTTGCCCGCCAGGTCGAAACTCTTCCAGGCGTCGGTTCGGTGGACAACCGCACCAGTTTTCCTGCTTTCGAAAATCGAAAACTGCTTTTTTTGACACTTGAAAGCCTTAAGCATCTCCGCGGAAAAATTCAGGATGTCATTGACTATAACCGGCGTAAAAATAATCCGTTTTACGTCGATTTGATGGACGAAAAAGAACCAGAGATCAATATGGAATCCCTGGAGCTGGAAGAAAAGGTTTCCCGTATTGGCGGGTTCAGCGCAAAGGGAACGGATTCATTTATGCAGGTGGTCCTGATAAAGCCCCTTCATCCGCTGAGCGATTTCGAACGTTCAAAAATTCTGTTCGACAAAATGCACGCCGCTTTCGGCGAAATCAAAAATGAAGAAGGCGGCGCCTCTGTGACCATGGCGCTTACAGGCCCTTACAAAGTCCGGTATGATGAGTACCGGACTATTCTCCATGATCTCCGGCTGACCGGCATCTTGTCGGCTGTTTTGATCGCTTTGATCATGATCATGGGCTTTCGCAGCTTTCGTTCGATTCTTTACATCTATGCGCCGCTCGGGGTGGTCATTCTCTGGACATCCGCCTTTGCCTCCATCACGATTGGCTACTTGAATCTGATATCAGACTTTCTTTT
>CAZIQJ010000228.1:0-3517 GCA_964541285.1 uncultured bacterium
GTCCACATCCTGCTCGCAGATAACAGCCGCGGTCTTGGAAACCGTGTTCGGAATGTCATGAAGTTTCAAATCCAGGAAAACCCGGGCGCCCGTCTTTTTGACAAGCTCCACCGCTTCCCAGCCGTAAGCTGTGAAAAGTTCAAATCCGACCTTGTAGTAATTGATGACCCCCTTAAGCTCCTGGACCATCTTTTTGGCAACATCCAGGCTCGAGGTGTCGAGGGCCACAATGACCCTTGAGTCCGCTTCGATTTTGGTCTTCTTCGCTTCTGCCATAAGTCCTTTAAGCTCCGCAGGCCGCAGGCTGCCCGGAGCCAATTTTAAGGGACCCCCGGAGCTCATCCAGGTGTTTGATCCCCTTGTCACGGCAATACCCCTCAATACCCTCCAGAATGTCCAGAGTGGCCCGGGGGTTAACGAAATTCGCCGTGCCCACGGCTAAAAGTTCGGCACCAGCGATCAAAAACTCAAGCGCGTCCTGCGCATTAAAAATTCCGCCCGAGGCAATGACCGGAGCCTTGAAAGCTTTCTTCACTTCATAAACATAGCGCAAAGCCACAGGCTTGATGGCCGGCCCGCTCAACCCGCCCGTGATATTTGCGATCCTGGGCGTGCGTTTATGAATGTCGATGGCCATGCCTTTGAGCGTATTGATCAGGCTGAAACCGTCGGCGCCCGCCTTAAGGCAGTCGCCCGCGATTTCAACCACATCGCCAAGCTCAGGCGAAAGTTTTGCAAAAACAGGCATGTCGGTCAGGTCACGCACAGTCTTGATGACATCCGAGATGCGCCCGCGCTTTTCAATAAAAGAGGCCCCGCCCTTTTCAACATTCGGACAGGAAAGATTGATCTCCAGGGCGCGCACGACTTTTTTCTCACGGTTCAGCGCCTGGGTCAATTCCTTGAAATCCTCAGGGTCCTCACCCGCTATATTCACGATCAAAGGCGTGTCGAGCTTTGCGAAGTAAGGAATTTTATGTTCCAGAAATTCCCGCAGGCCTTTGTTCTGAAGGCCGATAGCATTGAGCATGCCGCCCGTAGTTTCGCAGATACGCGGCATGGGATTGCCCTTTCGCGGCTTGACCGTGATGGTCTTGGTAATGACCGCTCCGAGTTTTTCATAATCCACAAAAGAGCTGTATTCGTCCTGCACGCCGAAAGTTCCGGACGCGACCGTGACAGGATTGCGAAAAGTCAGGCCCTTGATCTTGACTGAAAGGTCGGGAGCGGAAGAAGCGCGCGGCTTAGTCACAAATGCTCGCTTCCGGATCCAGATCATCAAAGGAAAACACCGGCCCCTGAGTGCAGGAAGGCGTCCATCCCGTCTTTGTCTTGACCATGCACCCCAGACAGGCGCCAATGGCGCAGGCCATGGGCTTGTCGAGCGAGGCCTCACCTTCAATGCCGTGCTTGCGGGCCATGTCGATCACGGCCTGCATCATGACATTGGGTCCGCAGGTCTGAATGAAAAGCTTTTCCGGGCCTTCTTCACGGATGATTTTTTCAAGCAGACCCGTGACAAACCCTTTTGAGCCATAGCTGCCGTCATTGGTTGAATAGAGAATTTTGCCTTTGACCTTCGCGAGTTCTGTGGGAGGAAGGACTTCGGCCCTGGATTTGGTGCCGATCAGAAGATAATCCGTGCCGGTTTTCTCTGCCAGAAACACCAGAGGAGGAACGCCCACACCGCCCGCGACCAGCACACGCTTTTTCCCCTTGGGAAGTTTGGCGCGAAACGCGCGGCCCTGCGGCCCCATGACTTTAAGGCTCTCCCCCTTGCCTTTTTTAGCAAGAAGAGAAGTCCCCCGGCCCAGGATTTCGTAAAGAACTTCCACGACTTTACCCTTCACGCGGTAATAACTGAAGGGGCGGCGCAGAAAAGGGTCCTGAGCGGGCTGGATCAAAACGTTCATGAACTGTCCGGGCTCGACTTTCATGGCTCCGGAAGTCTGGAAGGTCAGCTTGTAATACTTGCCGTTCACCTTGCGGTTGTCGGCAATCTCAACAAATTCGTCTTTCATGAACGCGCGGAAGCAGCCGGTTTCTTTGAAGGCATGGAACTGAACGGATTGTTGGGGTGATAGTCCTGGATGGCCTTGACCTCAAGTCCCTTGCCCCGCACGCCTTCCAGGGCCACGGAAGCTGCCTTGGCCGCGTTCAGCGTGGTGATGCATGGAATATTAAATGACACCGCCAGAGACCGGATCTTGGATTCGTCCAGAAAAGGCCCTTTCCCGCTTGGTGTATTGATGATGAGTTTGACTTCCTTGTTGCGGACCAGGTCTTCGATATTCGGACGGCCTTCCGCTATTTTCAGCACAACCTGCGCGGGGATTCCGTTTTGCTGCAGCGCAGCTCCGGTTCCGCGCGTGCAAACCAGCGAATAACCCAGCTCATGGAATTTTTTCGCGATGGGAATAACGCGTTCACGGTCCGACTGCTTGACGCTGATGAATATTTTGCCATCGTGCGGCATGTGCGAGGAAGCCGCGTCCTGTGATTTATAAAACGCGCGCGGGAAATCCGCGTCAATGCCCATGACTTCGCCGGTAGATTTCATTTCCGGAGAAAGAATAATGTCCACGCCAGGAAATTTCACAAACGGGAACACAGACTCCTTGACCGCGACATGAGAAGGCACGATTTCTTTGGTGAAGCCAAGCTCCTGAAGGGTCTTGCCGCCCATGATCTTGGCCGCCAGCTTGGCCAGGGGCACGCCCACGGTCTTGCTGACAAAGGGCACCGTGCGCGACGCACGAGGGTTAACCTCAAGGCAGAAAATAACATCGTCCTTGATGGCATACTGAACATTCATCAGGCCCTTGATCTCAAGCTCCTGCGCAATCTGCTTGGTCTTGAGCATGATTTCCTCAACCAGTTCCTTCTTCAGGGAAAACGGCGGGATGACCGAAGCGCTGTCACCGGAGTGAATGCCGGCTTCCTCAATATGTTCCATGACAGAACCGATCACAAAGGTCTTTCCGTCGCCGATCAGGTCCACGTCAACTTCAACCGCGTCTTCCAGAAACTTGTCGATCAGCACCGGATGTTCATCGCTGGCCTCGACCGCGTGCTTCATGTATTTTTTAAGCGCGCTTTCATCATAAACGATTTCCATGGCGCGGCCGCCCAGCACGTACGAGGGCCGGATAACAACCGGATAGCCTATGCGGTCAGCCGCCTCAATGGCCTCCTCCAGTTTGCGGGCAATTCCGTTAGCCGGCTGGCGAAGATTGATCTTCTCAAGCAGTTTTTTGAACTTGTCGCGGTCTTCGGCAATATCAATGGCGCGCGCGGAAGTTCCCAGGATTTTCACCCCGTTTTCTTCCAGACCTTTCACAAGATTCAGAGGCGTCTGGCCGCCCAGCTGGACAATGACGCCCTTGGGCTTTTCACGCTCATAAATATTCAGCACATCTTCAAGTGTCAGCGGCTCGAAAAACAGTTTGTCGGAAGTGTCATAGTCTGTGCTGACCGTCTCAGGGTTGGAATTGACCATGATGGTTTCATAGCCCAT
>CAZIQJ010000229.1:0-3471 GCA_964541285.1 uncultured bacterium
TTTTCACAGCGGCTGTGCTTTTGATTTTGTGCGCCACCGCTTTCGCGGCTTTTCTCATGCCCCGCTTGCTCAAAAAAGGACCAGCGGACCCAAGCATTGTATCCGCGGAAATAAAGACGGAAGCAGAGCAGCCGTCCGGGCGTTCTCCGGAAGCTGTGGTTTCAAAGTCTCCCGCGGCCGGGGAAAAGACCTTTTACCTGAAGTCCGGTGAGGTGGTCAGGGGTAAAGTCGTATTCGAAGACGAAACTTACGCCAATGTTGAAACGATGGGCGGGCTGAAGACAGTCATTAAGGAAGACCTGGACCTGAAGAAAATGGCAGGCTGATCAGGGCGCGGGTTTTAGGTGTTTTAATCGCGCCGGATTTTACTATAATAAAACCAACAAGGAGTCTTTATGCGTTCACGTATTCTGAGCCTGTTTTTTGTTTTCACTCTTGCCGCGCCCGCCGCTTCATCTTTTGCCGCTGATCCCGCTGTGGAGGTTTCCAAACCGCCCGCGGCCGCGGCTTCCGGTTCCAGCACAGCCGTTCCCGTTCCGCAGGAACAGGACAAGACAAAGTCCATGATTGAGGAAGTGCGGAAAAAATATACTGAACGCAACCCGGGTATCCGCAAGCTGAAGCCCGAAGCTGAAAAGGTCCAGCCTGAAAAACCGAAGACGCGGGAAGAGATTTCCGCCGAGCTTGCCGCTACGCGCGCGGAATTCAAGCAGCGCGAGGATGACCGGCTGAAACGCAAGGCTGAACGCGAAGAGCGGCGCAAGAAAATCAAGGTGGAGCGGGCCGCGCGCAAGGCCCAGCGGGAAGAAGCCCGCAAGGCCCGGCTTGAAGAGCTCAAACTTTTGAAGGAAAAGGCGAAACTCAAGCCTTCGGACGCGGCCATGGCCCGTATTAAAGAACAGGCGGAGGCCAAGGAAAAGGAAAGGCAGAAAAATGTGGAGCTTGCCAGGAAAAAGAAGTAAGGCCCGCGCGCTTCCCGCAAGGGCGGCGGCATTTTTTCTGCTCGTTTTCACTTGTTGCGTCCCTGTTTTTGCCGCCGGGGAACCAAAATCATCCAGCAGGGCCGCTGAGGCCGAGCGGAGATACCAGGAAATTTCCAGCAGCGCGGCCAGCCAGGAAAGCAAGGGAGAGAACCTTATGGCCCGGCGGCGCAGAAACATGCTGGAAGTCCGGGCGAAGATCGAGGAAGATTACCGCAAAAAAGTCGAGGCGTTTGAGAAGGCCCAGGCGCTTGAAACCGACCCCGCAAAAATCCGTAAAAATAACTCCTGAGCTTATGAATAAAATCCTTTTCAGATTTGCCGCGGTTTTTCTGGCGCTCCAGCTTTTTTCTTCGGGAGCGGACGCGCAAAGCCTGCGGCGTACGCCTGTGGTTGAAGTGGTTGAGAAATGCTCCGAGTCTGTGGTCAATATCAGCACGGAGCGCGTGGCCTACCTGCGCCAGCAGCCTTTCTGGAAAGGCTACGGCCGCGCATACGACGAAATGTTTGAGACCTTCAATGACTCGCACCGTGTCAATGCCGTGACCCTCAAGGGCATTGGTTCAGGCGTTATTCTCCGCGAAGAGGGCGTGATTGTGACCAACGCGCATGTCATCAACATGGCAGGGAAAATATATGTGCGCTTCAATGACGGTATTTCGGTCGAGGGCAAACCTTTTCTGGTGAATCAGGAAGTGGACCTGGCTTTTATCAAGATCACGCCGCCGCATCCGCTCAAGGCCGTGAAACTGGCGGATGTCGAAGCGGCCATGACCGGAGAGACCGTGGTGTCCATCGGCAATCCTTTTGGTTTTGAAAATTCTGTTTCCGCGGGCATTATCAGCGGAAAAGGCAGGAGCTTTCCGCTGCCGGGCAGTAATCATGTTTTTCAGGACCTGATCCAGACCGACGCGTCCATTAATCCCGGAAGCAGCGGCGGCGCGCTCCTGAATCTTGACGGCGAGCTGGTCGGCGTCAACCTTGCCGTGGTGCAGAACGCGCAGAGCATCGGTTTCGCCGTGTCCGCGCAGCGGGTGCGTGAGGGGCTGGAAGTTTATGACAAAGACCCCGCCATGGTGGATGAGTTTTCCGCTCCGCAGCCGCAGGCGAAACCCGTTTCCGTTAAAATCCCCGTGCGTTAGCATGAAACCCCTGAACCTGGAAAAAATTCTCTTTCCCGTCAACGCCATTGTCACCGCCGTGGTCTTCTTTCTGCTGGCCCCGACCACGCGCATCTACGCGCGCTGGTTCCCTGAAAAAAAAGATTCCATGTGGTGGATCCCTGTCTGGGTCCTGGGTATTTCCGTGGTGCTTTGGGTGGCCACCAGCCTGGCCATGCCGTATTTGATCCGCAAGGGGGTCTTTGAAGACCGCCGCAAGGCCGCGCGCGGCGACGGCCCCCAGCCTCCTGTGCGCCTGTCCAAAGTCTTTGGCGCGGTGTCGGTTTTTGTGTTCCACATGATTATTTTAATTGCCTTGTCCCTCTCCCTTATTGTAGAAATGAGAAAAGGCGGCTCGGAAAGATTGTTTCCGGGGCATAATATCGTCTGGCGCAATTAAATAAGGGGGGGCTATGGCAGAGTTGAGTCTTGATAAGGCAAGGGCCGCGGTCAGCGCGGGCATTGAAAAGTGCGCGGGGCTGGGACTTAAAATGAATATCGCCGTGGTAGACACGGGCGGACACCTCAAAGCTTTCGCCCGCATGGACGGCGCGTGGCTGGGTTCCGTGGACATTTCCATCAAGAAAGCCCGCACCGCGAAACTTTTTGATTTTGACACCGGGGAAATCGGCAAGCTTTCACAGCCCGGCGGTTCGCTCTACGGCATTGAACACACGAATGGCGGCCTCGTCACTTTTCCGGGCGGCGTTCCCATTCACGCCAAATCAGGCGAAGTCATCGGCGCGGCCGGTGTTTCCGGCAGCACGGTCGAAAACGACCATATGATCGCGGTGCATGTGGCCTGCACAGCAGTCGCATGAAACTTGTTTCCTGGAACGTCAACGGCATCCCGGCCATCCTCCGCAAGGCATTTCTAGATTTCATCAAAGCTGAAAAGCCGGACGTCATCTGCCTGCAGGAAATCAAGGCCACGGCCGAGCAGGCGGCGCTCAGCCTTCCCGGTTATGAAATGTTCTGGAACCCGGCGCCCCGGCCCGGTTATTCCGGCACCGCGATTTTCTCGCGGGTCAAACCGCTTTCCGTCAAAAACGGAATGAACCATGACTCTCATGACAACGAAGGCCGTGTCATGACCGCTGAGTTCGAGGATTTCTTTCTGGTCAATGTGTATGTGCCCAACGCCAAGCGTGATTTGTCGCGTTTGTCTTACCGTCACAAGGAATGGGACGTGGATTTTCTGGCTTATCTCAAGAAGCTGGAAAAGAAAAAGCCTGTGATTTTCTGCGGGGACCTGAACGTGGCGCACCAGGAAATCGATCTGACGCACCCTGAAACCAACCGCAAGAACCACGGCTTCACGGACTAAGAGC
>CAZIQJ010000230.1:0-3457 GCA_964541285.1 uncultured bacterium
ATATAGAAAGCTTCGCGCACGATGCGGGCGATATCATTAACATTCTTGATCAGATAGTTGTGCTTGGTCACAGGCCGCGTGATACCCACCACGTCCGCTTCCTGGAACGCGTCGCTGCCAATGGCATGCGTTGCAACCTGCCCGGTCACACAGACCAACGGAACAGAATCCATGTAAGCCGTAGCAAGACCCGTCACGGTATTGGTAGCGCCGGGACCTGAAGTCACAAGGCAAACACCGGTACGGCCGGTCGCGCGGGCATAGCCGTCAGCCATGTGCGTGGCTCCCTGCTCATGGCGGACCAGGATAAACTTGATCTTGGAATCATAAAGAGCGTCAAAAGTCGGAAGAATCGCGCCGCCAGGAAGACCGAATACATATTCGGCGCCCGCCTTTTCGAGGGATTTGATCATGATCTGCGCGCCTGTCATCTTCATAGTTGTTCTTCCTTTTTATGGTTTATTTTATTTGCAAAACGAAAACGGTTGAACCTTCTTACTTGACTTCAAAAAACTCTTTTACCGCCTGCTTTGTTTTGGCCTTCAGTGATTTCCCGCTCTCGGAAATCGTCTGCGCCCAGGAGGCACTTTTCTCATCGAGCCAGTCGAGTACGTGCTTGTTAAAATCGCGCGTGCCGAAAGCCTCGGGCTCTGCCTTCTCAAGATATACAGGATAGCCCTTGCGGGTCATTCCGTACGCCACCCGCTCCGCTTCCTTGTAAAGATCTTCGTCTTTTTTTGAAATCGCCGCAAAAAATGGGCGCTGTCCGCCCGCGGATTTCTGGTAACGCACAAGCTTCTCAAAAGGCCCGGCCCAGGAATCTTCAAGCAGAGCCACGGCGGAAAACTCTTCAGGGTATTTCACGCCCAGATAACCCGCGTATTGCGCGCCCATCTTCCTGCCTGAAAGGTAAATCTTGTTCGTGTCTACACGGTACTGCTTTTGAATATCTTTCTTCAGCCCCAGCAGCCACTCATCCGTGGTGTAAGGCACATCTTCGTTCCGGATCTTCAGGGACGGCACCAGAACGATCATATTTTTTTTCTGGGCAACGCTTTTCCATTCCTCGATGTACTTCGCGGGATCCTGCTCAACATCCGGAATGGCGATCAAAAACGGATAAATCTTCGCCGGGTTGTAACTGTCAGGAACAAAAAGAGAAACCGGATAACGGTATCCTTCAAGCGCCTGCATACCCGTCACGGCCTTGCCTAAAAAATCGGCATGAGCCGGAAATGTTAAATTAAAAAAAACCAGAAGGAGCGTTGCTAAAACCGTCTGCTTTTTCATAAATGAAGACAGTACTCCCTCGAGTTGGAGAAAACGGCAAAAAAACTCTCTTCCCACTTTTATTTTAAAAAGGAGGATTTGACGTAACTCTTTGAAAAGACAGGATTTATTATATTGATTTCAGAAATGCTGTCAACGGAGTTTCCCAGGCCCTCAAAGGCCATAAATCGCATAAATAGCTCAAAACAAAAGAGTTAAGGATAAAATTGCCTAAAAATTATTTTAAAGAGGCCGGATTTTACCTGGGCAGGTAAAGGCTATTTCCGGGGCTTGGAAGGTCTTTTTGTCTTGGCTTTTGAGGGCGCGGTTATTTTGGAAGGAACCGCTTTTCCGAGAATGCTTTCACTTAGACCTTCTTTTTCTTCGATTTTGCGGATTTCATCACGGTAACGGGCAGCGCGGTCAAACTCAAGAGCCTTGGCCGCCTGCTCCATGCGGTTTTTCAAAAATGCCAGGTGGGAATGAAGTTCATACTCTTTGGAGCTCTGCCCTACGGCTTCCGCGACCAGGTCCTGCGCAGTTTTCCATTTTTCAATACCGTCGCGGATTTCCTTCTGCACTGTTTTGGGCGTGATGTGATGTTCCTGATTATAAGAAAGCTGGATGTTGCGGCGGCGAAAGGTCTCATCCATGGCCTTTTTCATGGCTGCCGTGACTTTGTCAGCATACATGATGACACGGCCATTGATGTTGCGTGCGGCGCGGCCGGCGATCTGGATCAGAGAAACATCACTGCGCAGAAAACCTTCCTTGTCCGCGTCCAGCACAGCCACAAGCGAAACCTCGGGAAGATCCAGACCTTCTCTCAAAAGGTTGACGCCAATCAGGCAATCGTATTTCTGTAAACGCAGATCACGTAAAATCTCAACGCGCTCAAAAGCGTCGAATTCAGAGTGCAGGTAATGGACCTTGATGCCTGCTTCTTTTAAATAACGGCTGAGGTCTTCAGCCATTTTTTTGGTCAGCGTAGTCACAAGCGTACGCTCATTCACCTTGGCACGGGCTTTGATCTCCCCGATCAGGTGATCGATCTGAAATTCCGTTTTGTGAACCTCAATTTCCGGATCCATCAGCCCGGTCGGCCGGATGATCTGTTCCGCGAAAGCCTTGGAGCGCTGCATCTCATAAGGCCCGGGCGTGGCGGAAACATAAAGCGTCTGTTTGATCTTGCGGTCAAACTCCTCGAAGCGCAAAGGCCGGTTGTCCATGGCCGAAGGCAGGCGGAAACCGTAATCCACCAGCACGCGCTTTCGTGAAAGGTCGCCGTTAAACATCCCCCGGATCTGCGGCACACTCTGATGAGACTCGTCAATGATCGTCAGGAAATCTTCAGGGAAATAATCCAGGAGCGTGTAGGGCGTGGAACCCGGCTCCCGGCCGGAAAGATGCCGCGAATAATTTTCAACGCCGGAGCAATAACCAACTTCACGCAGCATTTCCAGGTCATACCGCGTGCGTGACTCAAGACGCTTGGCTTCAAGGTCCTTGCCCTGCGAAATCAGTTCCCTGACGCGGCCCGCAAGCTCCTGCCGTATGCCTTCAATAGCTTTTTCAAGACGGTCGCCCGGAGTCACAAAGTGTTTGGCCGGATAAATGGCGAGCTTTTCCATGTCTTTGAGCGTCGAGAACTTGACCCGGTCCAGAAGAGCGATGGACACGATCTTTTCCCCGTCAAATTCCACGCGGTGCGGATTTTCTCCGTAGGAAGGAAAAACATCCACGTGCCGGCCGCGCACGCGGAAAGTGCCGCGCTTCAGCTCCACGTCCACGCGCTGGTACTGAATCGTCACAAGCTCGGATAAAAACTGCTCGCGGTCAAAAACCTGGCCTTTCTGGATCGAAACCACCATATTCTGCCAGTCTTCGGGCGCGCCCAACCCATAAATACAGGAAACGCTCGCGACCACAATGCAGTCGCGCCGGGAAAGAATCGAGCTGGTGGCTGAAAGCCGCAGACGGTCAAGGTCGTCATTAATGGACGCGTCTTTTTCAATGTAGACGTCGTTGTGCGGGATATACGCCTCAGGCTGGTAATAATCGTAGTAGGAAACGAAATACTCCACGGCATTGTCCGGAAAAAATTCTTTAAACTCGGAATACAGCTGCGCGGCCAGAGTCTTGTTGTGGGAAATAACCAGCGTGGGCCTTTCAAGACGGGCAATGACAT
>CAZIQJ010000231.1:0-3446 GCA_964541285.1 uncultured bacterium
CGGAGGGACCGGCTCTCAAAACCAAATCTTTGCAAACACAACAAACGGAACAGTCACTTATGATCTGGGGACCAAGAGTTTTGGTGACGAGAATGATCTTGCTTCTTTCACATTTAACGCTACAAAATCTGCAGGCGGAGCAAATTTCAGCAGCACGGCAACTGTCAATGTTAATTTGCTGAATGAAGGTGGAGAAGCGGCAAGCAGCGCTGAACACGACGTTGAATTTTCATTCACGAGCGGACCTACGATAACCTATACAGGCGGTTCAACTACGGATGGCCATACCTGAGAAAACCCCCTTCTCGCAGGCATGTGCTATGCTTTTTGTTATGATAAAAGCAGCCCTTTCTTCAGTGCTTATACTGGCCTTAACAGTTCAGCCGGCTTATTGCGCGCCGGCGGTTGCCACTTCTCCCGCAGCGCTCGCTGCTCCGGACCTTTCAAGAATTGGTGTTGTCGCGGCAGTCAAAGGCACCGTTAAAATGGGCCGTCACGGGCAGGTGGGTGAGCTTGTCAAAAGCGGCCGTGCCGTTTTCATTGGCGATGAAGTCGCCACAGATGACAAAAGCCAGCTGCAGCGTCTCTTGATCGATGAAACCGTTTTCACGATTGGGCCCAACAGCTCCATCATTATCGACAAGTTTGTTTATGACCCGGCTTCCCAGAGCGGCAAGGTCGAAGCCCAGGTCGTTAAAGGCGCTTTCCGTTTTGTGACCGGAAAAATCGCGCGCCACAAACCTTCTGACATGCATGTCAAACTGCCTTCAGGCGGAAGCATCGGCGTGCGCGGTACCATTGTGGCGGGCAAATCGGATGGCAACAGCTCAACGGTTATTCTGCTTGGCCCCGGCTCCCAGACTAATACGGATTCACGCGTTGGCCAGATCACGGTTGGTAATGAGGTTGGTGGAGAGGTCAAGGAAGTCACGGTGACCCGGCCTGGCTATGGCTCTACGATTGAGGGTCCTGGTGTTGAGCCTACTCCTGCTTTTGAAGTGCCCGTGAACCAGCTTGAATCTATTATGGCTGATTTGCAGCCTCCCGCGGCTTCTGATTCAACGGGTGAAGAAGGTGGGGTTGGCAGTGGAGATCCAAGCGGTGATGCGGGACAGGACACGGCTGCGGGTGGTGAATCCGCGGATATTTTAAGCGAAGCTGGAGCGATCGCTGAAGATCTGAACGCGGAAAGCGCGGAAGCTGCCCAAGGGGCGGCTGAAGACGCGGGTGGCATTCAGGATGGCGTGGCTTTTATCCGCGACCTTTTGACGATTGGCGGAGGCATCTTCCATTATCATCAACTCTCGGTTCCGCTCACGCAGAATGGCAGCGCCTCAGCGCATACTTACTCATTTGACCTGGATGTGGATTTTGATAACCGTAAAGCCGGAGGAACAGGGAACAGCCAAATGACGGGAACATCGCCCGGCGGCAATTTTGTTTATGCGCTGGGCGCGCGGAATTTTGGTGACGAGGGTGATCCTGCCACTTTCACTTTTTTGTCCAATAACACAGGCGGGTGCTCAATCAACTGTGGGCAGGCGACTATACATGTTTCTCTGTTAAATGAAGACGGCAGCGCCGGGGAAAACGCCCGCCACGATATCAGTTTTACTTCTTCCGGGAGTCTTATGGAGGGTAACGGAACTACGGACGGTCACACCTGAGTGAAAAAGCCTTCACGGCTTTTGTTTTACCCTTCACTTGAATAGGGCCAATTTCTCTGGCCTGAAATTTTCCTTCGAGCGCGTTGAATGTGTTTTCCCCGATCAAGATGGGTGCGTCATACTGTCCCGAAACACCCTGCAGGCGTGACGCGAGATTCACTTCATCCCCAAGAATCGAATAATCGAAACGCTGGTCGGACCCCATATTGCCCACGCAGCATTTTCCCGTATTGATCCCGATGCCCAGTTCAATTTTCTGTTTGGAGTTTTTATTCCAGGTTTGAAGATGCTCCTGCATGGCCACGGCTGCTTCGCACGCATGCAGCGCGTGCTTCGGGTCATCTAGAGGAGCGTTCCAGAATGCCATGATGCAGTCACCCATGTATTTATCGATTGTACCGCCGTGTTTCAGAATAATATCGGTCATGGGCGTTAAAAAACGGTTCATGAAATGGGTCAGCTCTTCAGCGGAATAATTTTCCGACATGGTGGTGAAACCGCGGATGTCCGCGAAAAGCACGGTCATGTCTTTCATTTCGCCACCCAGCTTGAGCTGGCCCGGCTTATCTTCCAGCTGTTTGACGACTTCAGGCGCCAGATAACGGCTGAACGCGCCGCGGATATGGCGCTTCTCATTTTCTGTGCGCAGGAAATTTAAGAGGGAAGCCGCCAGGTAAATGGCAAGACACGCGATGGAGGGAACGATAGGATCAAAAAGCAGGCGCCAGTTTGTAAAGGCATGCCAGGAAAAACCAAAGGCTCCGGCCATGAAAAAAAGCGCGAAGGCCGCGCACCACAAAGCGCCGGCCAGCGGAAGCAAAAGGACCAGCGCAAGGCCGGTCGCGGTCAGGTAAAGGGTTTCGGCTCCTTCCGCCCAGTCAGGGCGTGAAAGGAAATTTTGTTCCAGGGCCTGCTCGGTCAGCTGAACGTGGATTTCCGTGCCCGCGGCAGCAGGATTGAGCGGCGTAGAGCGCAGGTCTTTTAATCCGGAAGCGCTTGAGCCGATATAAATGATTTTTCCTTCCACGGTCTTCGCGTCAAAATCATCCGCCATGATTTTCCAGACGGGAATGAAGCGCTCTTTGCGGAAGCCGGAGTCATAAAGCCAGGCTCTTCCCTGGGCATCGGTGGGGATGACAAGATCGCCTGTTTTGACCTGCACAATCCCGGTTTTTTCTCCAAATCCGCTTTCGCCGCTGCCGCCGGAACTCTTGACCTGAAAGTTGGACGCGCCTTGCGCCACTCGCAGCGACTCAAGTGAAAGAGAAGGGTAAATTTTTTCGCCGAGCCTGAAAACCATGGGCACCCGGCGGATGATACCGTCTTTTTCAGCAAGAAAATTGAAGCTGCCATTTCCTGCCGCGTTTTTTTCAATGTCCGAAAGGGTGACTACGGCGCCTCTAAAAGAGGGGAGAAAATCTTTGGGGTCATCGCCGCTGTACGCGAAACCTGATTTTAACTGCGGGGTCTTGCCGTTATTTTCCGGGCTGAGAATGAAACCCGTCACCACGGGTGCGCCGGTAAGGGTTTCAGCGAAGGTCTTGTCCGGGTCGGGAAGGGACTGCAGGGCCGTTTTGGCCATGTCGGGCAGCTGCGGCCATTGGGCCGTAAAATTCGCGGGGCTGGTGCGGTCCGGTTCCGCGAACACAATGTCGAATGTGATGGCGGCCGCGCCTGCGTCTTTGAGCTTTTTAACCATTTCAGCCACCTGTGTGCGCGGCCAGGGCCACTGGCCCATTTTTTCAAGGCTCGCGTCATCGATGTCGGCCATCGCCACCG
>CAZIQJ010000232.1:0-3442 GCA_964541285.1 uncultured bacterium
GTGTTCGCTGTGCACCATGATGGATTTCTGGCGGAAAATTTTATGGCAGAGCGAACCGGACTGGATATTGACGCGGTGAAGAGGATTGGCTTTGGAGCGGTGATTTTTCGCGCCCGTGACTTCAGACTGAATGTCCTGGTGCAGCGTTCCCCCGTGAATGACGTTCAGAAGCTGGAGGCCGTGACAAATACCCAGAACAGGAATTTTTTTCTTCTGCGCGGTCTTGTAAAGATTCATTTCAAAATAAGTGCGGCCGCGGTAAATAGGCTTCACTTTTTCGCGCGACTTTTCGCCGTAAAAGCCCGGGTGGATATCCGCTCCGCCCGTGATAATCAGTCCGTCAATGCGGTCGAGCAGGCCCGCGACATCCCGCTTTCTTGGATTGATGGGAACAAGAACAGGAACTCCTCCGGCGCGGATGACCGCGCGCAGGTAGCGGTAATCACAGACAAGCTCGAATTCCGCGAAAAAGGGTTTGAGCTTGACGACTTCACAGGTAATGCCGATGACAGGCTTTCCCTTCACCGGGATTTTCCGCGCCTTTTTTCTCCTGCGTTTTACCACCGCGCCTCCTTGCGCCCCAGCCACGTGCGTTCAATGCTCGGCAGCCGCACGCCCAGCCGCGCCGCGAAATGCTCAAACGAATTGCCGTCCAGAAGCTCCTGAATGGCGGTGAAATAGCGCTTCGCGAACTGCCTCTGCCAGGTCGGTTTGTGCTTCTTGCGGCACTTCTCCGAGGCCTTACGGATAACTTCGGCCTGATTCCACCCCTTTTTGAGGTATTTGAAGACCCGGATAACCTCTTCGGGAATGTCCATCCTGTCCAGCTCTTCCTCATACTTCCTGAAAAAAATGTCCGCGTATTCAGCCGGCCGCATCCAGTGATTGTTCCAGCAAAGCCTGGCATTGGCCCCGTTCTTGATGGCCTGGTCACGGGCCTTCATGTAATTGGCGTGCGTGGAATGGTTCAGCGAAGATTTTTTCGCCAGGAAGCGGAGCGCCACGGCCTTGCAAACCGTCAAAAGCGCGCCAAAATATTCCGGCACCGAACTGTCACACACGCGAAGTTCCAGCGTGGGCGGTTTTTTCTTTCCGCCCGCATTGTAAGTCATTTCCCGGTATTTCTGCTTTGTCAGTGTGCCGCGCTTGATGATATGACAGTATTTCGCGGACCCTTTCAAAAGGCGGTTGGATGAAAACGGCGTGACCTTTTCGCGCCAGACAGGAGAGTTTCCGGCAAGGACGATCAAAAACGGAATGTGGTCATGAAGATGCAGCGCGAGCTTGCGCGCGGCTTCATAGTGAATGCCTTTTTTGCCAAGCCCAAGGTGGACGTGGCTGCCCGCGAAACGGTCCGTCCATCCGCCGATAGGAAAAATCACGAAGCGCTCGTCCGATTCTTCCTTGCTGCGAAAATGAGTGTATTTGCGAAGACTGCTTTTTAAAAGAAAGAAAGCTTCGCGGATGGTGTTAAAAACACGGCTGTTGTATTCCGAACCAATGCTGACATCGCGCGTGAAGCGTTCGCCTTTTTCAACGATAGAGCGCTTGGGAAAATGAAGTTCGCGGCAAATGCGGTATTCGGGAAGCGCGATGGAATAGGTCTCCAGTTCGACCCCCATGCTGATCCCATTTTTCTTTTTCGGAGCTTTCTTTTTGGCCATAAGAACGGGTATTTTACTTGAATTTCCCGGGAGGCGTAAGGTGTTTTTGCTTGATTATCCCCCCAACTGGCTTTATCCTTTTTTTACATAATGACTTCCGATCCTCATCTGCCATCGATTTCCGTCATTGTCCCCTCCTTTAATCAGGCCCCTTTTCTCAAAGAAGCGCTGGATTCGATCCTGGCGGACGGCTATCCCAGCCTTGAAGTGCTGGTCATGGACGGCGGCAGCACGGATGGAAGCGTGGAAATCCTGAAAAGTTACGGCAGCAGGGTCCAATGGGTTTCCGAACGTGACCACGGCCAGTCAGACGCCCTGAACAAGGGGCTGGCGCGCGCCGCCGGGGAAGTCATCGGCTGGCTGAATTCAGACGACCGTTACGAACCTGGCGCTGTCATGGCCATGGGGCTTTTCTTCGCGGAAAACCCGGAAACCATGTGGGCCATTGGCAGGGTCATCGTGGTGGACGGCAATGGCCGTGAAATCCGGAAATTCGTCAGCCGCTACAAGGATTTCAAACTTGCGCATTATTCCTTTGAGAGCCACCTGGTTGAAAACTACGTGGGCCAGATGGGCGTTTTTTTCAGACGCAAGGCTGTGGAAGCTGCCGGCCCCCTGAACCGGGACCGCCATTACGCCATGGATTATGACCTGTGGCTGCGGTTTGGGAAACGCTGGAAACCCGGCATCCTGCCGCGCGTCATCGGACACTTCCGCATGTATGAAAACACAAAATCCATGTCCAGCTTCCAGAAACAGTTTGATGAGGATTATGCCGTGGCCGCAGTCCATGCCCAGGGGCATCCCCGGGCCGGAGCGCTCCTGGCGCATCACCGCTTCAACAATGCGTTGATCGTGACGATCTATAAGGTCATGGCATGGCTGCGCAAACGGGGGCAAAAAAGCTGATGGACTACGGAAAAGTCTTTAAATCAAAAAAAGTGCTGATCACCGGCGGGCTGGGTTTTATCGGCTCCACCCTGGCTCATGAACTGGTGCGCCTGGGCGCGGACGTCACGCTTGTTGACAGCCTGATCCCCGAATACGGCGGCAACCGGTTCAATACGCAGGAAATCGAGAGCAAGGTCAGAATCAATATCTCGGACGTGCGCGACGAATTCAGCATGCGCTCGCTTATTGAAGGAAAAGATTACCTTTTCAATCTTGCGGGCCAGACCAGCCACATGGATTCCATGCAGGACCCTTACACGGACCTGGAAATCAACTGCCGCGCCCAGCTTTCAATCCTCGAAGTCTGCCGCAAACACAATCCAGGCATCAAGGCCGTGTTTGCCAGCACGCGCCAGATTTACGGCAAGCCGGATTATCTTCCCGTGGACGAAAAGCATCTGCTCCGCCCCGTGGACGTCAACGGCGTCAACAAAATGGCCGGTGAGTGGTACCACATTCTTTACAATAATGTTTACGGAATCCGCTCCTGCGCCCTGCGGCTGACCAACACCATTGGCCCGCGCATGCGCGTGCGCGACGCGCGCCAGACTTTTGTGGGCGTGTGGATCCGGCTCCTGCTCCAGGACAAACCTTTCGAGGTCTGGGGAGGCGAGCAAAAGCGCGACTTCACTTATGTTGATGACGCGGTGGAAGCTTTTCTCATGGCCGCGGCCGATGAAAAAGCCAACGGAAAAATTTTCAATCTGGGCGGCGACGCAGTCATCACCCTGAAAGAGCTGGCGGAAGCCCTGGTCAAGGTCCAGGGAAAAGGAAATTACAAAATCTGCGAATTCCCCAAAGAGCGCAAGGTCATCGACATCGGCGAC
>CAZIQJ010000233.1:0-3420 GCA_964541285.1 uncultured bacterium
CCGACACGAGGCTTATGAGTCCTCTGCTCTACCAACTGAGCTATCCCGCCGTAAAATAAACTGAGCCCGGATGGATTCGAACCATCGACACCGTCCTTAAAAGGGACGTGCTCTACCAACTGAGCTACGGGCTCAAAAAATCAAATCGCGTGGATTTCGCTTTCCTTGTGCTTCAGCGATTCCTCAATCTGGGAAATAAAGCTGTCCGTCACCTTCTGAATTTCCTTCTGGGTTGTATGGGAAATATCCTCAGGAACAGCCTTGGCCTTCTCGAACTTTTTCACCAGTTCAATGCCTTCATGACGGGCGTTGCGGATAGAAACGCGGCCTTCCTCAGCCACCTTTCTGACCACCTTGGTCAATTCCTCACGGCGCTCGTCAGTCAAAGGCGGGATCTGCATACGCACAACCTTGCCGTCGTTCATGGGCGTCAGACCCAAACCCGACTTCTGGATAGCCTTCTCGATTTCAGAAATCAAGGTAAGGTCCCAGGGCTGGATCGAAATAGTTTTCGGATCCGGCGTGCTGATATTGGCAACGCCCTTCAGGGGAGTCGGCGTATTGTAGTAGTCCACCGTGATTCCCTCAACCAGCGCGATAGAAGCGCGGCCGGTGCGGATGTTCTGAAATTCTTTCTTCGTGGCATCCAGAGCCTTGGTCATTTTCTTTTTCGTGTCTTCGACGATCTTCTTTACGTCTGCTGCGGTTTCAGCCATAAAAACCTCCGGGGATCAGGAAACCTTGGTCCCGATGTTTTCGCCGAGCATCACGCGGCGGATATTGCCATACTTTGTTAAGTTAAAAACAATAATGTGAAGCTTGTTGTCCATGCAAAGCGAAATCGCGGTCGCATCCATGACCTGTAACCGCTTTTTCAAAACATCAATATAGGCAAGCTGCGTGTATTTCTTCGCATTCTTGTCTTTGACCGGATCGCTGGTATAAACACCATCGACCTTGGTGGCCTTCAAAATCACGTCCGCTTCAATTTCGATCGCGCGCAAAGCCGCGGCCGTGTCAGTTGTAAAATAAGGGTTGCCGGTACCGGCCGCAAAAATGACCACGCGCCCTTTTTCAAGATGGCGGATGGCGCGGCGGCGGATATAAGGCTCGGCGAGCTCTTTGACTTCGATGGCGGATTGCACGCGGGTCGGGACGCCTTTTTTCTCAAGCGCGTCCTGAAGCACCATGGAGTTGATAATCGTGGCGAGCATTCCGATGTAGTCGGCGGTCGCGCGGTCCATACCTGCCTTGGAGGCCTGAAGGCCGCGGAAAATATTGCCAGCGCCGATGACAATCGCGAGGTCCAGGCCCATTTCGTGGACTTCCTTGACCTGATCCGCAATTTCGGAAGCGACTTTAGGGTCTACGCCATAGCCCAGGCTGCCCTGAAGGGCTTCGCCGGAAAGTTTGAGGAGAACGCGTTTAAAAACAGGCTTGTCGGATTTCTTCATAAGAGGCGTCTCTCCAAAAAGGGAAAAAGCGTGGAGGGATCAGCCACGGCAGGAAAATCTTTTATGAAAGGACTCGAAGTCATCGAGCCGTGTTCCTTAAAAAAGTTTAGGCGCCGCCGACTTCGAAACGGGCAAAGCGGCGGATCACGATGTTTTCACCGATCCGGGCAATCACTTCATTCAGATAATCCTGGATCGTTTTGGAATCATCCTTGATGAACTTCTGGTTCAAAAGACAGACATCTTCAAAACGCTTCGCCAGCTTGCCTTGCAGGATTTTTTCCGCGACAGCTTCAGGCTTACCCTTGATTTCCGCCTGAAAATTCAGCTTTTCTTTTTCAAGATCGGCCGCCGGAATATTCTCAGATGAAACATAAAGCGGATAAGCCGCGGCAATCTGCATAGCGACATCTTTCGCAAACGCCTGGAACTGATCATTACGGGCCACGAAATCGCTTTCGCAGTTGATTTCCACGATCACACCGAGCTTACCGCCTGAGTGGATGTAGGTAATAATCTGCCCTTCCTTGGCTTCACGGGTAGATTTCTTCTTCGCGATATCCAGACCTTTGCGGCGGATAATGTCCTGCGCAGCCTTCAAATCACCTTTGGCTTCGACCATGGCGGCCTTGCAATCCATCATGCCTGCGCCGGTCAACTCACGAAGTTTCAGAAGGGTCGTCTTATCATCCTGGGTCGACATGGTCATACCGTTATTTTTTTTCCTTTTTAACAGGGGCTTTTTTAGCTTTCAGCTTTTCGCGCTCGACTTCGGTCATCTCGCCGGCAAAACGGGCGGCCAGTTCCTCTTCAATCGCGTCCGGAACCGCGCCTTCCATGGTTTCACCTGCAGCCGCGCCCTCTGCTGTTTCAAAGTTTTCAGATCCTTCAGCCGGAACTTCAGCCGCGGGTTTTGCCTGCGCGGTACGGGCCTCGATAATCACGCCCGAAACCAGTTCGCAGAAAAGCTTGATGGCGCGGATCGCGTCATCATTGCCCGGGATAGGATAGCCCACAAGGTCAGGATCACAATTGGTGTCCAGCACCGCCACAATGGGAATGCCGAGCTTGATGGCTTCCTTGATGGCGATTTCTTCTTTTTTGGAATCGATCACGAAAAGAGCGCCCGGAAGCTTGCGCATCTTGCGGATGCCGCTCAGGTTCTTGACGAGCTTTTCACGCTCCTTGCGGAGCATGCCGACTTCCTTCTTGGTCACAAACTTGAATCCGCCTTCAGCTTCCATCTTGTCAATGGATTCAAGGCGGGCCACAGATTTACGGACCGTTTCAAAATTGGTCAGCATACCGCCGAGCCAGCGCTGTTCAATGTAGGGCATTTCACAGCGGGAAGCGGCGTCTCTAAGCGGCTCCTGAGCCTGGCGCTTGGTCCCGACCATCAGGATTTCTTTTCCCTCAGAAGCGACCTGCTTCAGGAAAACCAGAGCCTTCTCAAGGCAGGAAAGCGTGATTTCAAGATTGATGATGTAAATGCCGTTGCGCTCCCCGAAGATATATTTTTTCATCTTGGGGTTCCATCTCTGGGTCTGATGCCCGAAATGAACGCCGGCTTCCAAAAGTTGTTTAATCGTGACCTGTGCCAAAAAAATCCTCCTTAGAAATAATAAAAGATCGCCTTTTGATGACATGCTGACCACGCCATCTCAAAACCGATGCCATGCCCTGTCATGGGAGACCAAAAAGCAGAACTGTAGAGTCCCAAAAAATTGGACAGCCATTATAGCAAAATCCCGCAGAGCCTCAAGGCTTTTTTAAGAAAACCCTGAAATCAGCCCTAAGTCCTTATTCAGAGCTGGTTTAGGGCTTCCAGAATCTCTTCGGTATGCCCATCCACCTTCACTTTGGGGAAAATCCGGCGGATCTTCCCTTCCTTATCAATAAGGAAGGTCGTTCTTTCAATGCCCATGTACTTTTTGCCGTACATGCTCTTTTCCTTCCAGACCCCGTA
>CAZIQJ010000234.1:0-3384 GCA_964541285.1 uncultured bacterium
GAAAAGGAAGAGTGGCAGTGCGGTGAAATGGCCGGGCGTTTCCAGATCAAGTACGACATGCTCTATATGAAAGTCTCTGAACTTTCCGGCGGATACCGCACCCGCGTCAAGCTGACGGCCATGCTGCTTAAAGACCCCAATTTCCTGATTCTGGACGAACCGACCAACTATCTGGACTTGAGCACTTTGCTCCTGCTTGAAAATTTCCTGAAGGAATTCAACGGCGGGTTTTTGATTGTTTCCCACGACCGCGAATTCCTCAAGCGCACCTGCACTTCCACCCTTGAAGTGGAAAACGGGAAGCTGACTTTTTACCCGGGCGATGTGGAATCCTACTTTGAGTTCAAGGAACAGAACCGCGAGCAGGTCATGGCTTACAACAAAGGCGTGGAGAGCAAAAAGAAACAGCTCCAGGAATTCGTGGACCGTTTCAAGGCCCGTGCCTCGACCGCGACCCGCGCCAAGTCCAAGATGCGGCAGATAGAAAAGCTGCAGACCATCGAGATTTCGCATCCCATGGAGTCCATCAATATCCGTATTCCTGAAGTTGAAAAAAAACCCGGCGTGGCGCTTTCCTGCCAGGACTTGACCATCGGCTACCCGCAGAAGGACGTGGCCAAGGACCTTTATTTCGATATCGACCGCGGCCAGCACGTGGCGGTTTTGGGCGATAACGGCCAGGGTAAAACAACGTTCATGAAGACCATTGCGGGGGATCTTGCGGCCAAGGGAGGATCTTTCAAATGGGGGCCTTCGCTGAAAATCGCTTATTTCGCCCAGCATGTTTTTCAGACCCTCAGCCCGCAGGACGATGTTTATTCTCACATGTCGCGCATGGCCGCGCCCGGCGTGTCGCAGCAGGACATTCTGGACCTCGCCGGATGTTTTTTCTTTAAAGGCGATGATGTGCGCAAAAAAGTAGGGGTGCTGAGCGGGGGCGAAAAGGCGCGCCTTCTTCTGGCGGGCCTGCTTTTGACCAAAAGCCATATCCTGCTGCTGGACGAACCGACCAACCATCTGGATTTTGAAACCGTGGAAGCGCTGGGCCGCGCCCTTCAGAAATTCAACGGCACGATTTTCTTTATCAGTCACGACCGTACATTCGTGCAGCTGATCGCGACCATGATTCTTGAAGTCAAAGGCGGCAAGATCAAGCGTTTTCCGGGCAAATATGAAGATTATGTTTATCATCTCCAGAAGGAAATGGAAGATGACCTTGAACGCGAAGGTTACGGATCCCGCCAGAAAAAATCGGCCAAGCCCGCGGACAAAAAGGCCGCGGAAGCCGAGATCCGGACCCTGCAGGCTGAGCTGAAAAAGACAGAAGAGAAAGTCCTGACTTACAAAAAAGAGCAGGAGCAGATCCTGGATGAGTTCGCGAAAAACCCCGCGTTTTCACGCGAGCGCAAGGAGCGCCTGGATGAGCTGACTCTTCTGCTTCAGGAAGAGGAAGCCAACTGGATGGAGATCCAGGAAAAGCTCGAAAACCTGGAAGACTGATGGGCACCCGGGTGCTGGGGGTTTTCTGCATCCTTCTCGCGTTCTGGGCCGGCGCGCAAAGAGATGTCACCTGGGGAATGCTTGGTTTTCTTCCGTTTTTCGTGCTGGGAGTCGCGCTTCTGACGCGCGGCCGCTGGCAAAAATAACCGTTTGTTCCGCCCTTTATCCCGTCCATGTGACGCGCTATAATACCCCATGACTCAAGACTCCGCTGCGCAGGTCTCATCCAAAAAAAATTTTGAAGGACGGCGCGTGATTGCTTTTGAAAGCCGTATGGCCGATACCGCAGGCCAGATGATTCAGCGCTTCGGAGGCAGCGCGCTTGTGGCGCCCTCCTTGCAGGAAATCCCTCTTGAAAGAAACCCCGAGGCCCTTGCTTTCGGTGAAAAGCTCATGGCCGGCGGTCTGGATATGATCATTCTTTTGACCGGGGTGGGCACGCGCATGCTGATGCGGGTGCTTGAGACCCGCTGGCCCAGGGAAGAAATCATCAAAAAATTTTCCCGCATGACTCTTGTCGCGCGCGGCCCCAAACCCGTTCAGGCGCTGCGCGAGCTTGGCTTGACGCCCACGGTCACGGTGCCGGAGCCCAATACCTGGTTTGAGGTCCTTGAAACTCTGGATCTGAGCAAAGAAAGTATTTCTCTGGAAGGCCGGACGGTCGCGGTCCAGGAATACGGAATTTCCAACCCTGAGCTTCTGCTGGGCCTGAAAAAGCGCGGCGCGCGAGTTGTCCAGGTGCCGGTTTACCGCTGGGCGCTTCCGGATGACCTTACGCTGCTTCAAAGCGCTGTCGACGAAATCGCGGCAGGCAAAGCGGATTTCGTTTTGTTCACGAACGCCATGCAGGTGCGCCATGTCCTGCGTGTGGCGGCGGAAAAAGGCGTGGAAGAAAAACTCCGCAAGGGGCTTCATGAAACAGTCGTGGTTTCTATTGGTCCGACCTGCAGTGAAACGCTCAGAGAATGCGGCCTTTCTGTGGATTATGAGCCTACGCACGCCAAGCTTGGCCAGCTGATTTCAGAGACCGCGCAAAAATCACAGGAGCTGCTCCAGGATAAAAAAACGCCTTTGATCGAACGGCCGCTGACTCCGCGTGTTGAAACCGCGGATGACAAAAAAAAGCGCCTGAATTCTCCCTTTATGAAAGCCTGCAGGCGTGAAGCTGTGCCGTACACACCGGTATGGCTGATGCGTCAGGCGGGCCGCTACATGAAGGAATACCGCCGCATCCGCGACCGTGTCTCTTTTCTTGAGCTGTGCAAGAACCCGGAGCTTTGCGCGGAAGTCACGATCACGGCCAGGGAAAAACTTGGCGTGGACGCCGCGATCCTGTTTTCCGACATTCTCTTGATCGTGGAGCCGCTGGGCCTGGGGCTGGATTACCTGAAAGGGGACGGCCCCGTGATTTCCTCAGCGCCGGGCGTGGACCTGAATGTTGATGAACTCAGGGAAATCGAGCCTGAGGAAACGCTTTCTTTTGTTTTTGACGCGGTGCGCATGATCCGTTCCTGCATGAGCGCGGAAATTCCGCTCATTGGTTTTTCCGGAGCGCCCTTTACGCTGGCTTCTTATATTATTGAGGGCGGAAGTTCAAAAGCCTTTCTCAATACCAAAAAACTCATGCTTGGAAATCCCGGGGCCTGGCACGCGCTGATGCAGAAACTCAGCCGCGGTTTGATCAAATATTTAAACCTGCAGATTGATGCGGGCGCGGACGCTGTCCAGATTTTTGACAGCTGGGCAGGCTGTCTGGGGCCTGAAGAATACCGTGAGTTTGTCCTGCCGCACAGCCGTGAAATTATCCGCAATCTTAAACCCGGAGTTCCTGTGATTCATTTTGGGACCGGCACCGGAACTTTTTTGAAAGATTTTACATCCGCG
>CAZIQJ010000235.1:0-3291 GCA_964541285.1 uncultured bacterium
AGCCCAAACTTTTTTGAACACCTCCGGCTTGCCGGGCTTTTCTGGGGATTTATCGCGGCTTCTGTGATCCTGGCTGCCAGAAGCTTCCGGCCTTCCCAGCTTGAAGCGCTTTCAGCTCTGGAGCTTGAAATTACGTCCGGCCGCATTGAAAAACAGGAAATCATCCTGAGCCGCTACAAGGAAATGTTTGTTTCCCGCCGTCTTGACGCCTGGCTCCGCCAGGTTTCCAAACAGATTGCGACGCAGGCGCATGACATCGCCGTGCACACGCATGAAGCCATCCAGATGGTTTCCCGCGAAAAACCTTCCGAGATTGATCTTCGGCAGGTGGAAGAACGCTACCGCCGCGCCGAGGCCATTTCCCAGAAGATGGAAAAGGAAAACGCCCGCGCTCTTTTGAATTTCGGATTGTGGAATTTGAATGAAGTGGAACGCGACCGCGCTGAAGCCCTGCGCGACCAGTTTTCCAAAGAGCTGCGTAACGCCAAGATTGAAACCGCGAGCGTTCGCAAGAAGATTGATGAACGCCTTGTGGCGCTGAAGGCCATGGAACGTCCGCCTGTTCCGCCCCCGGCCGCTGAAGTTGTGACGCAGGAAGCTGTTCCTGCCGCGAAGTCCTAGAATTTTCCGCTGATAATCAGAGTTCTTTTTCGACCGCGACCCTGTTGCGTCCGCCTTCCTTGGCGCGGTAAAGCGCTTCGTCCGCCCGGCGCACCATGAAGTCCGGAATACTTTCGTTTTCGCCCAGCGTCGCGACCCCGATGCTGATGGTGAAGGAAAGTTCCTTGCCTTCCCACTCCACCCGCGTTTTTTCCACGATTTTCCTCAGGCGTTCCGCGACCTGAAACACCGCGTCCTGGATTTTGCAGTTCTTGAGCATGACGATAAATTCTTCGCCGCCGTAACGGCCGACGGAGTCCACTTCCGTGGTGGACCGTTTGACGCGCACGTAAGTCAGCAGGATCTGCGCCAGCTCTTTCAGAATTCTGTCGCCCGCCAGATGGCCGTAGGTGTCGTTGATTTTCTTGAAGTGGTCAATATCAACCATTAAAAGAGAAAGCGGTTTTTTCTGCCGGCGTGTTTCAATGACGGCCTGGTTCAGCACGATACGGAAATGGCGGATGACAAAAAGTCCGGTCAGACCGTCGCGGGTCGCGAGCTGGAACAGCCGCGCGCGTTCGCGCTGGTTCAAGATGAGCGCGTAAACCGCGGAAAAGGAAAACAGCGTGAAGAGCAGCAGCAGCGGCTGGAATACGTCGAACCAGATGCCTTTATGAGAAAAAAGATAGAAGGCCCCGCCTGACCAGGCAAATGCCATAAAAATGGCCATGGCCACGGATTTGATGCGGTGAAACGGGAAAAAAACAATCAGGCTGAAAACATAGAAAAAAAACAGGACCACGCCGTTCATGAATTTTGAGGCCGGGCGCAGAAAGCGGCTGTTCAGGATGCTGTTGATGACATTGGCGTGCACGCCGACCGCGGGATACGCAGGTTCAATGGGATTGGCCTTGATATCCGCGTGGCCGAAAGCCGTCAGGCCGATCAGGCAGATCTTGCCCCGCAGTTTTTCCGGGTCAATGACCGGTTTTTCCCCGCGCTTGACCGCTTCGTAGCTTTTCAGAATATCCCAGTAGGAATAATGTTCGAAAGTGTCCTGCCATTTTCCCGCCCAGTTGACGAACATCCGGCCTTGTTCATCCAGAGGAAAAGGCGCTTTTTCTTTTGGCGGAACTTTTTCTCCCATGACGTCGTAGGCCACTTGCACGGCCAGGTGAGGTTCGGTTTCGTTCTGGTAAGTCAGGTAGGGAAGGATGCGGCGCATGGTGCCGTCGGAGTCGGGCGTGATATTGATATGCCCCGTGGCTTTCGCGGCCTGAGTGAACTCGGGCAGGGAATGGATCCAGATTTTTTCCTGGCCATGAGCTTCCAGAACATTGGGGAGATAGACTTCAGCCGAAGAGTCCTTCAGAGCCTCCTTCAGCGCGCCGTCTTCGAAAGGTTCGCTTTTTTCGCTGAAGATGACGTCGAAGACAATGGCTTTGGCGCCCCATTCATGGAGAACGTGCGTCAGCACCGCGTGATAATGCCGCGGCCATGGCCAGCGGCCAATGGCCTGCAGGCTGTCTTCCGCGATTTCAATGAAAGCAATACGGTAGTCCGCGGCCGCGGGCGGGCGCATGCGGAAAAAATAATCCAGAAAAATGAATTCGAACCTCTGCATGAAGTTCATGGAGAGACAGACAAGATAAAAGAAAAAGATGACGGAACAGCCCGCTATCTGGATCGCGCGCGCCCTGCCCGGACGGCGGGAAAGGGCAATGACCTCCTGGCGCGTCCTGCGGAACCAGTTTTCCGGCTGCTGCACAAGGTTAGGCGGCGGTTTTTGCGTCATTTCTCTTAAGTATACCCTTCTTTGTCATGTTCACAGTATCGAATAACGGCCTTGCTTACTTTAAAACCTTCTTGTATGCTCAAAAATCATGAATGAACACTCTGCTGAATGCTGCCATCATGAAGGCCGCGCTCCGGCGCCCTGGTACAAGACACTTCTTTTCTGGACTTTGTTTTTAAGCGGTATCTTTCTTCTGCTTTCTTCCGTAGTTCCCGCACTTTCAGGCTTCCGGGTTTCTTTCTGGGGGTATCTGCGCATGATGTTCGTGCCGGTCGGTATCGGATTTCTGGCGGGCGGGATCATGGATTATTTTGTTCCGCGCGAGTATGTCTCAAAATATCTGGCGCGCCGGGAAAAACGCACGGTTTTTTACGCCGCGGGCCTGGGTTTTCTGATGAGCGCGTGCAGCCACGGCATTCTGGCGCTTTCCATGGAGCTTCACAAAAAGGGAGCGTCCGGCCCTGCGGTCATCAGCTTTCTTCTGGCCAGCCCGTGGGCCAACCTGCCCATGACTTTTCTTCTGATCGGATTTTTCGGCCTCAAGGCCTTTGTCATTATTCTGACAGCTCTGGTCATCGCAGTCACGACCGGGCTGATTTTTCAGGTCCTGGATGAAAAGGGATGGATTGAAAAAAACCGCCACACGCTGGAAACAGATCCTTCGTTTTCCATCCGCGCGGACATGGCCAGGCGTTTGCGCGGCTACCGTTTTTCTTTTGAATCGCTGGGCCGCATGGCGCGGGGAATATTCCGCGGCATGCTCAGCCTCGCGGACATGATTCTTGGCTGGGTCATGGCAGGCGTGCTTATGGCCAGCGTGATTGCGAGCCTGGTTCCGCCCCATGTTTTTCACCAGTGGTTCGGGCCTTCGCTCGCGGGTCTTTTGCTGACGCTGG
>CAZIQJ010000236.1:0-3287 GCA_964541285.1 uncultured bacterium
TGATATTGCCCTGGATCACGGCAGGCGAAACAATCGCGAGGCTGTGGGCGGCGTGAATATCGCCAGTAATTTTACCCGCGACAATAATGCGGTCACCCTGGATGGCGGCCTTGACTTTGGCATTTTCCCCGATTGTCAGGCTGCCCCGTGTATCGAGCTTGCCCTCAAAGCTTCCGTTGATCCTGAGGTTCACCGGGTCTTTAAAAGTGATGGTCCCCTGCATACTCGCGTCAACATCGAGTATTTTCTCCTCCATCTCGTCTCTTTTTTTGGCCATGGAAGCTCCTTATAGGGTTAAGGGTTGGACGTGTTTTATTATCTTCCGAATCTCTCCGGGTGTAAAGCTAAAATCCGGTTAATTCGGCCTGGAACCGCGCTTTTTCTCAGTCACGAAAAACTCCATCATCCGTCCCTGCATCAGGCGGGTCTGGGCGTCAAGCGCGGGCATACTGCTCAGGAACGTGAACACAAACGGAATCAGCAGCCATTCAAGGGCGTAGAGAGCGCGGCGCCAAAGGGGCAGGTGGCTTTTTTCCTTGGGCAGCATCAGGACCGCGAGCACGATACTGACAATAAAAGTTGAAGAGGCCAGGTTGAAAATCAGGCCCGCGATGCGCGGAGAATTGTAATAAAGCACAGTGTCTGAAAACTCACGGCCCGTGAAAAACGCCGGAAGCCAGCCCAGGAAAGTAATCAAAAAACCCAGAGTGGCCCATGAGATATGCATTTCCAGAAGCTTGATGATATAGCGCATTTTGGAACGCCAGGTCATGCGGATTGAGGAGTGCGTGAACGCGCGCATGACAATCGGAAAATTTTCCACACCCCAGGCCCAGCGCCGCTTCTGTTTGTAGATATGAAACAGCGTGCTCCAGAAATGGTCGGTCATGGCCACGTCCATGGAAAGCGTGACGTACATGGGCACCACGCGGTAGTCGCCGTCATAGTGGATCAGGGCTTTCCAGAAAATCGCGGAGTCGTCGGAAATCATGTCCACAGGCCAGTACCCGATTTCCACCAGCGCTTTAAAGCTCATGCTGTGGCTTGAGAATGTCACCAGCTTCTCGGGATTGGTGGCTTCAATCAGCTGGAAAAAGGAAGACCCTGTTTCAAGCACGCGGGCAATGGCAGGCGCTTCCATAATATTGTTGTGGAAAACAGGAATAGGCTGGAAGCTGGCGCGCGTGCGTTTGGGATGGCGCATGAAGTGATACGTCAGGGCCGCGAAATATTCCGGGCTGGCCACCGTGTCGGCGTCAAAACAGGACAGCACCACGTTCTCAAAAGGAATCTTCTTTTCTTTCAAAAACGCGGCAACCTGTCTGGCCGCGTGCGTGACATTCGCGCCCTTCACGCGCGCTTCATTGGCAAGACCGTCAGGATGAGACGTGACCAGAAAATCAAAAAAATCTTCGCGGTATTGCTCACGCAGTGAATCCGCCATGCGCCTGTGGCCCGCGCCCGTGCGCTCTTCAACCGCCAGGACCGGAAGGATGCGCTTTACGGGAAACTGGTTGTTCACCAGGGCCCGAATGCCCGGCTCCAGCACGTCCCGGCCTTCCTTGGCCGCGGCAATCAGCACCACGTGATAAATTTCATCGTAGGCGGGAATTTTGAAATGGCCTTTGAGAATGCGCTTCAGCTCGCGCTCCTGGTTCATCAAATCAACCCAGCGCCGCCAGTTCGAGTTCTTAAATGCGCGGTAACGGCGCTTGCGCAGTTCAGGCAGCGCGTCCTTCCCCCTCTCCAGCATGCGGCAGCGTTCCAGCCAGCCCGTGCCTTTTTCCACGGCCAGCACGCAGTAGGCCAGCACCAGGAAGAGGGTCATATAGAAAATACGCATCAGCCAGAAAATATTCAGCGCGATGACGAAGATAGCGGCGTGAAGAGGTTTGAAAAAAGACAGCAGCGTCACGGAAATCAGGATGGCCCAGCTGACCGCGCCCGGAACAATGCTCCAGAAACGGTGCTGAAAATATTCGCCGGGCGAAGCCGTGTTGTGGGTAAAGTCGAATTTCATGCTTACTCCACGATCTTTCTTCTGACCAGGGCGCGGTCAGAAGGGCGGAGATAATAAACGTAATGCCCCATTTCCGTGTAAAAAATCTCGCTGCCCTGGGCCACGCGGAACAGCTCCCTCACCAGATAAGGCTGGGGCGGCTGCGCCTCGGCCAGAAAAACACGGTCTCCATCCAGAAAAATGACATGGCTGTCTTCATAACCCCAGAAAGCCTGGCGGATATTCTCCGCTTTTCCGGTAATCGTCGAAAACTCCGGAGCCTGGATGCCTGTCTCCCCGCCTTTCGGGAAAACCATGACCTTCAGCTCTTTAGACGTCCAGAAAACAATTTTTTCCTGCTCCGGGTGTGTGCTGTACTGAAAACCGCGCACGCCCGACTCCGCGATCAGGAAAGGCTCGTAGTTCATCAACAGCTCGCCTTTGTCGCTCAAAAAAAACAGCAGGTCCTTGCGGAAAATATCGCGTTTAAAAATTTCAATACGGTAATATTTCCCGGAGTGAATGTTTTTCCTGAAAGACTCCAGGTCGCGGTCTTCAAAAGGAAGCGCTTCCTGCGTTTCTTTTTTCTGGATAACGCTGAGCGTCAGGTCCTTGTTCAAAAGGTAAAGCCGGTCATGTTTGACTCCCAGGCCAATAACGCCGTTGGCGACTTCCGGGTAATAAGCGCCCTTGCGCCAGTCAAAGGCAAAGACCTTTCCGTCTTCCAGTCCGTAAACAAGTTCCGCGGACTTGACGTCCCAGTCCAGAATGTCCGGTTTTTCAGGCAGCAGCGCGGTGACGTCGCGGAAACTCTTTTCGCGCGTCAGATCAAGGACGAAAAATTTCCGGTCCCCCTTTTGCTCGGCCTTCATGACCACAAAAGAAGAGCCGGGCTTGGTTGTCAGGTCCTGCACCTTGATGCTGTCGCTGCCGGGAATTTTTTCTCCCATCTCAAATTCACGCTTCAGAAAAATATCAAAGCCGGTCAACCCCATCAGCGTGGGGCGCGTCCAGCCGAAAATCTTGAAGTCCTGCAGGCCGGGAACCATGCGAATAAAAGAATCGCTTGAAATCAGTTCTTCTTCCTGCCGGTACGGCACGAGCAGCACCGGCTCCAGGCGCGTGGCCCTCTGGGAAGTAATCTCCACTTCCTTCCTCCAGGTCTCAAACCCCTTCTTCTGGACCTGCACCATGTATTTTCCTTCCAGCAAACCGCGCACAGCCGTGGGGGTCTTGCGGGAAAACCGCTTTCCTTCCACCAGGACTGTGGCCCCATGAGGCTCGGTCA
>CAZIQJ010000237.1:0-3161 GCA_964541285.1 uncultured bacterium
AGCCTGTCCGGGGAAATTTTGTCGAAATGCGTGGTGACCGCGGGATCACGCAGGATGGCTTCACGCACGCGCCTGCCGAAATCCTTGTTACGGATCACGGCCTCGAGGTCGAAGTTGTCGCCTACCAGCGCGGTTTCATAAAATTTGCGGCCGATGAAAGACAGGTCCCACAGTGCCTTGCTCAGGACAGATTCCGCAGAATCCAGGATATAGAACATGAATGCATGCTGAATGTCAGCGCGCAGGAACCGGTTGCGCCTGACGAATTCCGCGGCCGCGGCCGCATCATCCCCGCCCGCGCCGTGGAAACTTTCGAGCAAGTTCCGGTAGGCAAGGTTGAAATCCACCGCGGCCAGCTCCGGCGAATCATCCTTCTTTTTCTTGCGCATGCCGTCCTCTTTATAATCCGCTTCCAGCTCGGCATACGGCGCTTCCAGAACCCTTTTGAGCTCCACCAATGCTTCCGCAGCCTTGGGCCCGCGCGCCTTGATGGTAAGGGGTGTACCGGCATTGACCATGCTGAGCAGCGTGATGTAGGAGGGAAGCTGGACTTCGTTACCGTCGTAAGACAGGTGGATCATAGTGTCTTCGACGTCCCAGTAAGTCAGCGAAATTTCGACGAAAATCTTCCGCCGAAAATGATGCGAAACGATTTCAGAAGAAACCACGGCGTTCACTTCCTGCCACGGACCTTCTCCGTCTTCATCTTCTTGCGAGTGTGCCGCCATGCGCAGCTCGGACCTGCGGAGCGCCGTAAGAACGTCATTCGGGCTGAAGCCGCTGCCGCTCGAAGCCAGTACCATCAAAATGTCGTAAAGATTCTCGCCCGCGGCGGCGCGCGCGGCCAGGATGTTGACCAGTTCATCGAACTGCGCCGGCGCCATGATCCGGTTGAAGAGCCGCAGAGATTCCAGCAAGTCAAACGGGCCTTCCGGCTGGTCCGCGCCGGCGCTGACAAGGCGCAGCAGCCTTTCGAGCGCGGCGCGCTCCCCGGTTTTGGCCAGGTCGCGGTGAAATTCGACCAGAAGTTTTTCGGGTGAAGGCAGCACCTGCTCCAGGCGGCCGAGCAAAACCTTGTCCACGATCTGGTGGTACAGGCCGGAGAAATCCTGCTGGTCCAGCTTAAGCGCATCTGAAATTTTGGCCAGCTTGACCATGTGCGGTGAATTGCGATCGGCGATCAGGCGCGTAATGGGCTGCTCCCGGCGGTAAACACCTTCGGGGTTCTGCTCCAGATACTCACGGACCGCGCGCGGCAGACGTTCGAACGCAAGTCCATGCGTATAATATTTGAATTGAAGGTCCCACAAATGTTTGCCGCGGACGAAAAGCCTGCCTTGCGGCGGCTCCTGACCCAGCAGCGCGCGTACGGTTTCATCGAAATAGTATTCCGCCTCTTCGCGGCTGTAGTCGCGGAAGATTTCCTGGTTCGGGCCGAGAACGGCTTCGGTTTCCTGCAGGAAGCGCGCGACCTGGTTCAGCCTTGCATGCCAGGCCAGACGGTCTTTTGACGGATCGAGCGCGCCGGGCACGAAATCGTCTTCAGCTTCCATGTTTTCAAGACCCGGGAACAAGGCCGAAGCCAGGACCAGCACGCGCATAAAAATATTTGAAAAGCGATGGCTTGAGCCCAGCGGTGAAAATTTTCCGGCTTCCGGCCTGAGGCCCGAAGTTTTCAGGTCGTTTCCAAGCTGCATGCGGTGATCGGCCAGCAGAGTTTCGTATTCCTTCCATTCCCCGGCCGTCAGGTCCGCGGGAACCAGGTTGTTGGCGCCCGCGCGCGTCACTCCTTCAATTTTCTTCATGCGTTCAGGATTGGTCAGCAGGTACGGGTTGGCCGAAAAAATATTCAGCAATTCGCTCATGGCCGCGAGTTTTTCCGGGTCGTCTTTTTTCCTGCCTTTCAATTCCACGTATCTTTTGAGCGCGGGAACAAGGTCGAGCGGGAAAAGCGCGTAGTCCATGGCATTCAGCCGGGCCTGGTCGTCCATCATGGGCGCACCGGGAAGACTTCCGCCCTTGCCGTGGCGAGTATGACGCGCCGCTGCAGCGCCGGAAACCGCGCCGTATTCCGGGAACAGCCGGAGCGCGGCGCGCTCGATGCGCGCATATTCCTTTTCATCGCCCGCGATCAGCGAACCCAGCAGGAAGCTGGAAGTGCCGGCGTAACGGGAAAACTTCTGACCGCTCGAGCCCGCGGCCTTGTCGTAAAGCAGCGCCAGCAGTTTTTCAAGGCGGACCTTGTTCTGTTCAGGGTTTTCCCAAACGCGCGCGAAAAGAAGCGATATCTGCTGGTAGAGATAAAAATCATAGAAAATCCCGGCCGCTCTCTTGAGCGCGGCATCGGAAGCGTCCGGCGCGACGGCCTGTCCCTGCGAGGCCTTGAGGTACGCGGCGTAATCGCTGATGGCATAAAGCTGCGCCTGCAGGACTTTTTCCCCGTCATAATCTTTCAGCGGCGCGGGCCAGCCAAGGCCGTAGCGCTGCCGCAGCTTCATGACGGGATGGCCCTGGCGCGCGCCCCGCGAAAGCAGCGGATCGAGCTGGCGGTCGGCCTTGAGCGCTTCGCGCAGCACGGCCATCTTGGCGTCTACGCCGGAAGCCTGGTCCATTTCGACGGAAATCTGAGCAAGGAAAGCTTCCCTGCCGCGCATCATGGCTTCCAGAACGTCCGCCGCGCCGTCGAAGATTTTTTCGCCGTCGCCGTTTCCATAAGGCGGTTCGCCCGCCTGCTTTCTCAAAACGACAAGCTGCGCGTCGCGGTTCTGCGCGAAATAAAGAAGCGAAGCCAGGACTTCCTGCCAGGCGGTGAAAACCTGCCTGCCGGCCGCCGCGTTGATTTCCTCCGCGATTTCTTTCGATGTAAAGTTCTTTCCCTTTAATTCGGCTGTGATTCGCTCGATCAATTTCATGACGAACGCGTGGTCTTCGGGCGCAAGGCCGAAGAAGTCTGTGTTTTCGCCCACAAGCGCGCGCAGTTCAGGCAGGTTCTGGCTGGGGCTGGTGCTGCGCAGGGCCCTGACCTCATCACCCTGCTGCGCATAAATACCGGCAAGGTGCTGCAAAAACTCGGAACGTTCAATAAAGTCCGAGGCGGCCGAGCGCATTTCGGAACGCCGCGTCAAAGTCTCGGTCCAGATGGAAAGATTGCCATATTTGAC
>CAZIQJ010000238.1:0-3151 GCA_964541285.1 uncultured bacterium
CGTGAAATGCTGGTCATCCTGAATGACAATGAAATGTCCATTTCCAAAAACGTGGGTGGCATCAGCAAATATCTGAACAAGGTCTTGACGAACCCGCTATACAACCGGGTCCGGTCGGAAGTGGAAAAACAGATTGAGAAATTTCCCAGGCTCCGCCGCATCGCGGCCCAGGGCCTTGAAAGTGTAAAACACCTGCTGATTCCCGGCATCCTTTTTGAAGAAATGGGCCTGCGCTATTTCGGCCCTGTGGATGGCCATGATGTCGTTGGCCTGGTTGAAACTCTTCGCAAAGTGCTCTCACTTAAAGATTGCAGCCTTCTTCATATTGTCACCCAAAAGGGCAAAGGTTGTGGTTTTACGGAAAAAGACACCGAAGAACGCGGGCATGGCGTGACGCCTTTCAATACCAAGACAGGCGAGAAAATCAAAAGTCCGCAGGAACTGGAAAAGGCAAAGACCGAAGGCATGGCTTACACCAAGGCTTTTGTGCAGTCGCTCATGAAGCTGGCGCGTGAAGACAAGAAAATTGTCGCTATTACCGCGGCTATGCCGTCCGGCACCGGCCTTGTGGAATTTCAGAAGGAATTTCCGGACCGTTTTTTTGACGTGGGTATTGCCGAGCAGCATGCAGTGACTTTCGCGGGCGCGCTTTCCAAAGGCGGCATGAAACCGGTCTGCGCTATGTATTCAACTTTCCTCCAGCGCTCGCAGGACAACCTGATGCACGATATTTCGCTCCAGCGCCAGCCGCTTGTGGTGGCCATGGACCGCGCGGGCCTTGTGGGAGCGGACGGCGCTACGCACAACGGCGTTTTCGACATCAGCTACCTGGGTCATATTCCGGATTGCGTCATCGCCGCGCCGAAGGATGAATTCGAAATGGACCAGATGATGAAGCTGGCCCTGGATTATCCGCACCTTTTCGCGCTGCGTTTCCCGCGCGGCAATGTTCCCAAGACTTATCCGGATTTCACCAAGGCTTCCGCGCCGTTTAAAATTGGCCAGGGTGAAGTTCTGCGTGAAGGCAGCGACGCGACCCTGCTTGCCATCGGCAGCATGGTGGAGCTGGCGCTGAAAGTTCATGATCTTTTGAAAGCGCAGGGAACAAATGTGCGTGTGGTCAACATGCGTTTTGCCCGGCCCCTGGATGGCCAGTTGATCCTCGAATCCCTTGAGAAAAACCGGTTCCTTTTTACCCTGGAAGAGCATGTGTTGACCGGGGGATTCGGCTCCAAGGTCCTCGAGTTCCTTGAGCAGCAGAAAATCTCGGACGTTTTTGTCCACCGTTTTGCCCTGCCCGATCACTTTATTGAACAGGGGCACCGTGACGTGCTTTTTGATAATTTTGGACTTTCGCCGGAAAAGATGGCAGCACGCGTTCTGAGCGAGCTGCGATTTAACACTCCTGTTTTTTCCCCGGCTTCCTGAGCCGTTACCTTTCATGAAAAAAGTCGCTATTGTTTACAATCCCGAAAAACCTGCAGCTCTTGAGCTTTTGCCCACACTGCGTGACTGGCTTGTGAAACGGGACTGCGAAGTCCTGGAAAGCAGCTGCAAGCAGCCCACCGAGAGAGTCCTTAAGGACGTAGAGCTTGTGATCTGTATGGGCGGTGACGGCACGCTGCTATCGATTGCCTCAAAATTGAAGGAATGCCCCGCGCCGGTGATCGGTATTAATATGGGGCGGGTGGGTTTTTTGACGGAAGTCAAAAATGAGGAAATTTTTGAGGAGCTTAAAACTTTTTTTCTGGGCCATTCGGAAATTGAAGAGCGGCTGATGCTGGCCAGCTCCGCGCGCAGTGAGAAGCACAAGAAAGAAAGACGTTTCACCGCGCTCAATGACATTGTTATCAGCCGTGAAGGCCTTTCCAGGATCCTGCATCTTGAAATTTATGTGTCAGACGAAAAGCTCACCAGTTTTTCGGGTGACGGTGTCATCATTGCTTCACCGACCGGTTCCACGGCCTATTCGCTTTCCGCGGGCGGGGCGGTGGTCCACCCGAAGCTGGAAGCCATGATCATTACACCCATCTGCCCGCACACCTCGTCCCTGCGGCCAATTGTGGTTTCGGCGGAGGAAAAGATCATGGTCAAGATCGACAGCCCGAGGGGCTCCGGCAAGGCCCTTCTGACGGCTGACGGTCAAGAAAATCTCGAAATCGACGATAGCTATATTGTTGAAATCATGCGGGCAAGCACGCCTGTAAAGCTTGTCAAAAGTTCGCGCCGCAGTTACTTCGCAACCTTGAGAGAAAACTTTAAGTTCCCGTCCTGAACGGGAAAATTTGAGGTCAAAGTGGCAAAAATTCTGGTAGTTGACGATGAAAAGATGATTTGCGAGGAATTTTCAGACATTTTACAGGAAGACGGGCATGAAGTGGACATGGCCCTGAACGGTGTGGAAGCCATTGAAAAAATCAAGGTGAAGGACTATGATCTGGTGTTCCTGGACGTGCTGATGCCCAGGATGGAAGGCCGCGAGGCTTTCGAGAAGATCAAGCAGATCAAAAAGGTCCCTGTTGCCATCATGTCCGGATATATTCCGGCCAACAAGGAAAAAGAAATTCTTGCGCTTGGCGCGGTGGCGTGTTTCAAGAAGCCGCTCGACCTGGGCAAAATCCGAGAGCTCGTAACCAAGGTCCAGAACGAAAAAAAATAATTGAACCCGACCCTTCCGGTTTTTCTCCCCTATAATCCATGATCCGTGTCCGCTTTGCCCCGTCCCCGACGGGGTATCTTCATATTGGCGGCGTGCGCACCGCCCTGTTCAATTACCTTTACGCCCGCAACGCGGGCGGCAAGTTCCTGCTGCGCATTGAAGATACGGACCGCGAACGCTCCAAGCCGGAGTTTGAAAAAGAAATTCTGACTTCCATGGAATGGCTTGGCCTGAAATGGGACGAAGCGATCATTCATCAGAGCTCCCGGCTTGAAAAATATCGCGCGTACGCGGCTGATCTGGTTTCCAAAGGCCTGGCGTACGAAGAAAAAAAAGACGGAAAGACCGCGGTCAAGTTCAAGATGCCGCCGAAAAAGGCAGTGCTGCATGATTTGGTCCATGGGGAAGTGGCTTTCGATACGTCTCTTTTTGAAGACCTGGTCATCATGAAGTCCGATGGTTATCCGGTCTATCATTTCGCGTGCGTGGTGG
>CAZIQJ010000239.1:0-3089 GCA_964541285.1 uncultured bacterium
GACCGGGACTTTTCAAAAACATCTTCATGTTTCAGAAACTCCCGCATCAGCACTTCAATGGCCGAAGCCAGTACACGCACGTCCACGTAAATTCTCGGGAAACCCTGCAGCTCGAAATCGGGCTGAATGCCGCGGTCCTTGATGGGGTCCAGACGCTCTGAATGGAGACCGAAACGGCGAAGGTGCGTGGTCAGCGCCAGCACGTCGAAGAAAGACAGGCGGATATCGTTCATTTCCGCGTTAAAACGTCCTACCCTCAAATAAGTCGTAAGGTCATAAGCGTTGCCGGCGCGCGAAAGCCAGAAACGGGCTGAACCGTATTTCAGGCCCAGCTTCGCGCTATCCCATTTTTTCTGGAAGGCCTGCATAAAGACGCGGCGAGTTTCCGCGTCCGGAAAGCCTGAAAGCGGCAGGCCCAGCGCTTCGCGCGCGCCCTCAGAAAGATCTTCGTCGCCTTCCTGGAAATACAGCGTCTCCAGAAGCGGAATAAAGTCTGAAGGAGAAGCACCTTCAGGAGAAATATTATCAAGCGCTTCAAACCAGGGCTGTGAAGCTTCCCTGTCCAGGTACCGGACTTCGGAACGCTTGCCAACCTCCGCAAGCGCCTCACGTGCCCAGAGAGCGATTCCGGAATAAATTTCATCGCTCAACGACTTTTCTTCAATACTGAAATCGCGCTTGGCGGGATGAAAAGCGTCCATGCTCTGGTCCCGGAGATGCTTGCGCACCTCGGCTTCATCCGTCCAGAGAACCAGGAACTTTTCGTCCAGACTCCTGAAATAGGTCTTGAAAAATTCTTCTAGAAGTTCCAGCCTGTTCGCAATCACGGGGCTGGCTGTAATACCCTGCTGGTCGGACTTGACCATTTCCCGGAACCCCAGGACCACAAGGGCCAGTCCGCGGGTAATATAACCGTGCTTTTCCAAAAGCAAGGTGTCGTGAGGGTTCAGCCGCAGATGGATTTTTTCATATTCCCGAAACTCAATGAGCCCCATCATTTCTTCACGGTCCGCGCGCTGGCCTCCAACCACCACATCCTGGAAGTGCGAAGTTTTCTGAAACCACTGCCTGTTGTGAAGCGCCGATTCAGCCAGCGCCTGCTGACGCGCCGTGCGAAGCACAAGTTCCCTGGGCGTACTGACGGGCTTTTCGCCAATAGCTGTCAGGGCGCGGGAAATGCGCTCTGTCTGGTACTTCAGGCCTTCGGTGTCAGCGCGCAAAAGCTGCGGGAACTTCACAGCCCGATGCGGGCTGACCACGCGGTTAAAAACAAGTGAAGGATTGAACAAAGTTCTCTGCAGCGGGTGTCTAAGCTCCCGGGCATCTTTGAGTTCCCCTTTTCCGTCAGGAAGACTATAAATCCTGCGTCTGGCGAGGATCTGCACAAACTCCGTGCGGGAATCCGGGAACTGTCCGCGGCTGGCTGCGGCATGGTCCGCTTCTTCGCCTGTGACAATACCGCCGTGCCGGTTCTGGAACGGGTCCGCAAAATTCTGATAATAATGCGGAGGCATGTCCGTTTTCTCAAACTGCCCCACGCCCTTGACCGCGAGCCAGGTTCCATCCTTGAGGGGGAAATAAACCTGCCGGTTGCTGGCAATCCGCTGGGATTTATAAAGCGTGTCCGTTTGCGTGGGCCGGTCTGTGACGCCGATTTTCAGGGTGATTTCCGGATTTGCGGCAAGCCGGTCAGCAAGCTCCAGATTTCCGGGAAGAAAAACACTATGTTCACGCAGCAAGTCTTCGCCCCCCAGACTCGCGGCCAGCGGATCCACATCCTCAAGCCCGTCAAGAAACTCTTCCGGAATCCGCTGCAAAAACAGGGGCATAAGCGCGGAGTCGGCAAGCAGTTCCGCCTTGACCCTCTGCGTTTCTTCGTCTGTCCGTTCAAAAAGTTTGACCAGGTTGGGGTAGCGGTCCAGACCGTTGCGGATCAAATACTCACTGAACAGCTGATCCTGAACCGTTCCCGTGGTCCGCATTTCAGAACGTTTCCCGCGTAATTGCTCACGGGTTTTTCCCAGAAAGTCATTTAATTTTGAAAAAGAGGTTTCCCAGCCCGGATAAGTTTGGAAATCAAAATTTCTGGCCCAGCCGGGTGTATCGTACCCAAAGTTGTGTCCTTTCCAGAAGTTTTCCGTGTCCCAGGGGAAAACCGGAAAATCAGGGGCGATATCATAAGCCATGTTCTCAGGATCCGGCGCCAGGTCTTTTCTTTTCTGCACCATGACCGAAGACATGGGAGAATAAAACCAGCTGTCTGTTTTTCCATACCGGGCTGTGTCCGAATAAGTTGGCTGCACCAGCCCCTGACGCGCGCGTTCAGCCTGCGGAAAAACAGTCGATGCGTCGGGTTCTTCCGGAGTGCTGTAATCATAAAATCCTGTTTCAAAAAAGTTATAGCTCTGGTTTCCTGTTGCTCCCCCGTCCTCATAGCCATAAACAATGTAAGGTGCGTCCAGGTCTTCAAGATCGCGGGAATAATCACGGCCCATATTCATCCATGAATTAAAAACAAGGTCAGGAGTCTGGGCGGCGTTTTTTTTGCGCGATTCCGCTTTAGCTTTATCCCATGCGTCTTTCAAGGCACGTGCTCTGCGCAAGGCACCCCGCATGCTTCCAATTAGCTCTTCTCCCGGCGGGACTGCCTGCTTCTGAAGCGCACGAACCTGTTCCGCAAGGTCCGCATAAAGATTCAGCGCAGCGCGGTAGGAAGACTCCATGGCCCGGACTTCTTCAGGATACTCCCCGGATGTCAGGCCGAGATTATTCAAAACCGCCTGCGCCTGCCCCGAAAATCCTGCCACCAGGGTCAGATCCATTTTTGAGGGATCCGCGGGCATAAAATATAGAACCTTGATATTTTCCGCTTCACCGGGAATTTCAATGACCCGGCGCTGCAGACCGTAAATACGCGCCACATCCCAGATTCCCTGGACTCCGGGATGCATGGGCTTGTACATTTTCTGCAGAAGCAGCCGCACGAGCCGCTGGTCTTCAGCTTCCACGCGCGCGGCGGCGGGCAAGGCAAGAAGACCGCGAAGGGTTTCTTCCCCTTCACCGCGGGAAGATAAAACAGCCTGCATCAA
>CAZIQJ010000240.1:0-3069 GCA_964541285.1 uncultured bacterium
ATCAAAAAAGAAGACGACATTATCGATGTGTGGTTTGACTCGGGCGTCAGCCATCAGGCTGTGCTGAAAAAAGACCCGAACCTGAAATTTCCGGCAGACCTTTACCTGGAAGGTTCAGACCAGCACCGCGGATGGTTCCAGAGTTCGCTCACGGCCTCGACCGCGCTGGAAGGCGTTTCTCCTTTCAAGGGCGTGCTGACGCACGGTTTTGTGGTGGATGGTTCGGGCAAGAAAATGTCCAAGTCCGCGGGCAAGGTGGTGGCGCCGCAGGAAGTCATGAAGGAGTTCGGCGCGGACATCCTGCGCCTGTGGGTTTCTTCCTGCGATTACAGCGTGGACGTGCGGCTTTCCAAAGACATTCTCAAGCAGCTGGCGGATTCGTACCGCAAGATCCGCAACACATTCCGTTACATTCTTTCCAACCTTTATGATTTTGACCCCAAGACCGGCGCCATGGGCTTTGACCACCTGAACCCGCTGGACAAATGGGCGCTGTCGGAAGTGGACAGCCTGGCGCTTGAGGTCGAGAAATCCTATGAAGCTTTCGCGTTTCACGAGATTTACCAGAAGGTGCATAATTTCTGCACCGGGAAACTGAGCTCGTATTATTTTGATATCCTCAAAGACATTCTCTACACGGGCCGCAAGGACGGTGACCTTCGCCGCTCCGCGCAGACCGGGCTCTTCTATATATTGAAAAACCTGGTCAAGATGCTGGCGCCTGTGCTGCCCATGACCATGGATGAGGTCTGGCAGTCATTCCCGGTGGAACCCGGGGTTTCTTCCGTGCATGAAAGCCTCTGGACGCTCAAGACCGGAAACTGGAAAGGTTACCAGGACTGGTGCCATGTGCGGGCGGTCCGCGACGCTATCACGCCCGAGCTTGAAAAAAAGCGCACGGAGGGCATGATCGGTTCCAGTCTTGATGCCAAGGTTTATCTGAGCACCGGCCAGCCTGAGCTTTCCCGTATTCTGAAAGAAAACTGGGATGAGCTGGCGCGTGTGCTGATTGTTTCCCAGGCTTACCCGCTTGAAACCGGGCAGGCCGGCGTGGAAGTGCCTTACTCCGCTTTCGGGGTTGAAGGCAAAATTAGTGTTAGGGTAGAGAAGGCGGATGGTTTAAAATGTGTCCGTTGCTGGAACTACTCGAAAGTAGTGGGAACTGATTCGGAACATCCCGGCCTCTGTGCCAAATGTCTGGATGCGGTTTCGTAGCATGAAAACGCGTTTCTAGTTTTTCAGGCGTTTTGGTTCGTTGAGGTTTGCGGGAGCAGTTGATCGCAGGAGGGCCGGGGATTTTTCCCCTTATGAGCCTTTACCTCATCAAGAGAAAAAGAGTTCTCAAAAAGTTTTTTGTCGGCGCGAGTCTTTGCGCGATCGGCGCCGCAGCCACATTCCTATTTTCCCTTTTCTTAAATCATTTTAAGTTCTTTTTATTTCATCTTCCTTTCTTTCAGGTCTTCTTTCTCGCGCTTTTATTTTTGCTCGCCTTCAAGCCGCTGGACCAGGCGTTCACGCGTTTGTTCCGCGATTACCTTTTCAAGAAAAAATCCTACGGCCAGCTGACGCTCATGAACCTTGCCGAGGAATTGACCCTGACGCTCGATTTGAACGAGCTGGGCAACCTCATGGTCAACACCTTTGGGGAAGTGCTTCAGCTCAAGACCGTGGCGCTTCTGGTTCCTTCCCGCGTGCGCGCGGACTTTGAAGTCGCGGCCGCGCACGGATGGAACATTTCTGATATCCGCAAGGTCCGGCTCTCCAGGGAGTCGGCCCTGGTGCGTTTGATGCAGGCCGGCGGCCCGCATGTGCTGGTGCGCGACCGGGCGGTCAAAATGCTTTCATGGCAGGAGGCCACCAATGTGGCGCGTGATTTTGACACGCTGCGGGCCAGCTGGATCATTCCGCTTTTCGTCAAGAATGAGGAGTTCGCGGGTGCGCTGTGTTTTTCAGCCTCGCGCGAGACGGTGTTTGATGAAGCGGATTTCCAGTTTTTCCGGGAGTTCGGGGCGGTAGCGGCCAAGGCCCTGCGCAACGCGCTCAGCGTTCTGGAGCTTCGCACCGTTAATGAAGAGCTGCAGGACGTTCAGGCCCAGCTCCTCCAGGTCACCCGGCTGACGGCCATTGAACAGCTGGCCACGGGTATTGCCCATGAGATCCACAACCCCCTGACCATCATCTCGGGCAAGGCGCAGGTCCTGCTTCTTCAGAAGGAGAGGAACCAGCTGGATGAAAAGGTCGAGGAAGTTCTGAAAACCATTGTGAAGCAGACCAAACGCGCTGCCGATATTACAAGGAAGCTTTTGATGTTCTCCCAGAGCTCCGGTTCACCCAAAGAAATGCTGAGGCTTGAACAGGTCCTGGAAGACACGCTCAGCCTGGTGTCTTACCAGACGTCTCTGGAGGGGATCGAGATCATGAAAAACATTTCGGTCCCCATGCCGGCTTTTTACGCCAACGTGCATGAGATGCGCGAAGTTTTTTTGAATCTGATCATGAACGCGGTGCAGTCGATCGGGTCGCAGGGAAAAATCCGCTGCGAACTGATTTCAAGGCCGCAGGACCAGATGATTGAAATCAGCATTTCGGACACGGGGAAGGGCATTCCGCCCGAAGCGCTGGAAAAACTTTTTAATCCGTTTTACACGACCCGTCCCGACGCCGTGGGACTGGGGCTGTTTGTGACCAAACAGATCGTGCATCGTTACGGCGGTTCGATCCGGGTGGAAAGCCGCCCGGGTGAAGGAAGTTTGTTTTTGATTCAGCTGCCGGTCCTCGAGCATTCGGGGCCGATGGCAGCCGGCAAGGACAGTTCTCTCTCGCTGTTTCCGGCCTAAGCTTTTTCAAGGAGGAAGTGCTTTATGAAGAAACTGTTAGTCGTGGATGATGAAGCTGAAATCTGTGATTTTCTGAAAGCGTTTTTTGAAGAACGGGATTTTGAGGTCCACACCGCGCGGTCCGGCGAGTCGGCCCTGCTTGAAGTCGAGGCCATCAAACCGCAGGTTATTCTTCTTGACGTGCACATGCCCGGCATGGACGGCATGAACGCCCTGCGCGAGATCAAAAAGA
>CAZIQJ010000241.1:0-3059 GCA_964541285.1 uncultured bacterium
GGACCGCGACCGGAAAAAACACAATCACGCCGATGCATGCCAGCTCAAAATCAAAAAGTCTTTTAAAAACCGGGGCGTTTATGGATTTCATCGGAAAGAAAAAACAGGGGTGGTTTCAAATTCAGGAACACGGGGAAAAACGCAGGTTAAAATACTTCGAGCCCGTTCAAAGCTCATTTCAGGCTCATCTGACCCACGGTGAAATCCGGATTGAATTTACCCTGAAGGCTTTTCTTGGAAAAGGAGCCGTTCATAAACTGAATGGCGTACTCCCGAAATTCCTCACGGCGGTCCCACAGAACGCTCCAGAAGCGGGGTTTGAAGTAGTTCGAAAGAGTGAAATACCCCGCGTCAAAAAGGAAGAGGCTCATCCAGAAGAGCGATTCCTTTTCACGCGCGCCCTTTGCCAGCCAGACGCGGACACGATAGGAACCCATGACAATGAGCCAGCTGGAATCCATGACCCCTTTGCCCAGCAGGTAGGAGGACAACTTCACCCTGACGGGGGCCGGACTGGCTGCGGTTTTTGATATTTCCCGGGTCTGGAAGTCGAGACTGAAAGTTTCGCCGAGGTCTGTAACTTCAAAATTGATTTTCATGCCGATGGCCTTACGCAGAAAAAACGGGACAGCACGGAAATAGCCCTCAAAATATTTTTTAAACGCCTGAAAAATCTCAGGCTCTGCCGTTTCTTTGGCGTAAGCTTCTTCTACTTTCGGCAGGATTTCCCGCTCCCTTGCGGGAAACCCGCTGCTTTCAAAATAAGGGTCTTCAGGCCGCTTGCTCCACTTTCCGTTCTCCCACCGGTCTCCCGGCTGAAGGATTTCAGGCCTGAACGGCAGGTTCCTTTCAACGGCCCGCTCAAAAACCTGGTACGCGGGCGTAAGATGCTCATTCACAAAGGAAGACTCCCTGTGGAACGTGCGCACAAATCCGGCATAAGGCACGGCGTATTCGGGCTTCAGCTTGGCCGTGACATCAAGAAAAGAGTCCACAATGTCCTGACGGCTCCAGTTTTGAAGCTGGGCCGGGTCTTCACTTTCATAGCAGAATGGATAAGCTTCAGCGTCCGCGTAAATCTTGAACATCGTGTGTACCCGGGGATGCACGCGCATGATTCTCTGCAGCAATTTTCCTCCGGCCAGGCAGTCATTGAAGTGAATCCAGGATTTTCCGCCGAAATCAAAAACAAAAACCGAATCATCCGCGCGGCAGGAATAATTCGTCAGCGAAACGCCTCCGGGGAGTTCGTATTTTTTTCCGTGCCGGGCCTCGCGGATATCGGTGAAGCCAAGGGCTTTGAGCCGGTCGTAAAATCCGCTGAACAGTGTTTTGGGGATCCAGACCGGAATATTCTTGGGGAATTTTTTTAGACTGGGCGCGTGAAAGTGATCGGGGTGTTCGTGGCTGATAATAATCGCGTCAACGTTTTCCAGGGACTCTATTGTCCGCGACGGCGCGGGACAATGCCACCAGCTTCGGTAGTAACAGGAGCCGTTAAGCCACGGATCGGTCAGAACTTTATATCCGCCGAATTCGAAGAGCAGGCTGGCGTGCGAGATCAGCTCGAAACGGACTTCTTCAGAACTCAAAACCCTTCTCCTTTTCCCAGGGATAACCCGCTTTCCGGTGCTGCATCCAGGGATACGGACGTACCATTTTGCCTTTGATGCCGGCAATGACACGGCGCGAATCCGCCGCGGGTTTCGCGGGATTGCCCGTGACCAGCTGATAATCCGCCGCGTCTTCTTTCACAACACTTTGAGCGCCCACGATGACATGCTTGCCCAGCCGTACGCCGGGAAAAATCATGGAACCCGCGCCCACGACCGAATATTTGCCAATCCGCGGCCCTTTAATTTCAAGCGCGGTCGGCGGATAGTAATCGTTGATTAAAATGACGTAGGGATGCAGCCAGGCATAATCTTCAATGACCGACATCTGCCCCACCGTGACATTGCTGTGCCCGGAAACATAATTCCCTATTTTGCAGTACCCCTGAATGTCTGAAAAATTTCCGAAGCGGCTGTGATGCCCGATGACCGTTTTTTCACGGATGGTGACGTAAGGCCCGGTCTCAAAGAAATCTCCGGCCTGCATGTCCGCGTAAAGAACCGTACCCGCGCGCAGAATCGATTTACGCCCGACCCGGCACAAACCCGCCCTGTATTTCCGGGGGTTTGAATAATAATTCCGGGTGCGCTCGCCAAGAACGCAGCCCGGCCCCACGAAAGAATCCGCGCCAAGGCGCACGCCGTCGTAAATGACCGCGTTTTGAGAAATAACACAGCCCGCGCCGATTTCCACGTTGTTCCCGAGCTCGACCCCGCGGCCGATCTTCGCACCCCGGCCGATCTTCGGCTTTTTCAGCACGTGATTCCCCCGTCGACCACAAAGGTCTGGCCTGTAATAAAAGCGGCTTCAGGTGAAATCAGAAGATCAATCAGGGGCAGCACATCTTCAGCCTTGCCGAGGCGGCCGAGCGGCGTGCGGCGGATAATCTGTTCGCGCTGACCCTGCGTCAGCGCGCTGCTCATCTCTGTTTCAAGGTACCCCGGAGCAATGGCGTTAACTCGTATCTTTCTGCGGCCAAGCTCACGCGCAAGACTCTGCGTAAACCCGATCAGCCCCGCCTTGGAGGCCGAATAAACCGAAAGCCCGGCGTAGCCGCGCAGGCCGATGATGGAGGAAATATTGATGATCACGCCTTCACTGCGTTTGATCATGAGCCGCGTCATAAGGCGCGTCAGTTTGAGGGTGCCGGTCAGATTGACGGAAATGACCTTCTCGATTTCCTGTTCCGGAAAAACAGGCAGCACGCCTTCGCGCGCGATCCCGGCGTTATTGATCAATACGTCCACGGCCTTGAACTTTTTCTCAATCCAGTCCGCAAGCATTTTCAGGTCCGAAGAATCCGAAAGATCGGCCTGCATGTAAAAAAAACGGTTTTTGTATTTTTTACTAATATCAACGTTTGATTTCATTTGCTTGAATAAATATTTTGCTTGAGGTAAAAATGAAATTTTATTTTATCTAAAAAAATCAAATAAACAGCTTTT
>CAZIQJ010000242.1:0-3041 GCA_964541285.1 uncultured bacterium
CCTGTTATCAGCGACGTCCACTCTGAAGAAGAAATCAAGCCTGCGGCTGAAGTCCTTGATATCATGCAGATTCCCGCGTTCCTCTGCCGTCAGACCGACCTGATTTTCGCGGCCGGAAAAACCGGACGTGTCGTGAATGTGAAAAAGGGCCAGTTTCTTTCTCCCTGGGACGCCAAAAATATCGTCGACAAACTCGAAGAAGTCGGCTGTAAAAAAATCCTTCTGACCGAGCGCGGAACCTCTTTTGGCTATCAGAACCTGGTGAGCGATTTCCGTTCCATTCCCATTATGCGCGGTTTTGGTTATCCGGTTATTTTTGACGCCACTCATTCGGTTCAGCTTCCCGGCGGCAAGGGCACGGCTTCGGGGGGGATGGCGGAGTTCATTCCCACGCTGGCACGCTGCGCCGTGGTCGCGGGCGCGGACGGTCTGTTTATGGAGATTCACGAGAACCCGGCGGAGGCGCTTTCGGACGGCCCCAACGCTTTGCATCTTGAGAAACTCAAGCCTTTGCTTGAAACTTTGCTGGAATTGAAAAAAGTTATTTCTGAGGACAAAGCGCTGGTATGAAGTCCGGCGTTTTGAAGACAGCGAAAGAGATCTTTGAGATTGAGGCGAAAGCCATCCGGGGAATGGTCCGGCTGCTTGACCGCAATTTTGAAAAAGCGGTAGACGCCATGGCGGCCTGTGAAGGCCGTGTCATTATCACCGGCATGGGAAAGCCCGGCTTTATCGCGCGTAAAATTGCGGCCACGCTGGCTTCCACCGGAACGCCGAGTTTTTTTGTGCATCCGGCTGAGGCTGTGCACGGTGACCTGGGCATGGTCACCGAAAAAGACGTTTTAATCGCGATTTCGCAGAGCGGGGAAACCGAAGAGATTGTGCGGATGATTTCCACGGTCAAAAAAATTGGCGCGCATTTGATCGCGTTGACCAGTAATCCGGCTTCGGCCCTGGCGAAAAACGCGGATATTGTTTTGAATCTGGGCGTGACGCGGGAGGCCTGCCCGCTGAACCTCGCGCCTTCAGCGTCGACGACCGCTGCTCTGGCCATGGGCGACGCGCTGGCCCTTTCGCTTTTGAAAAAGAAAGGGTTCAAGACCGAGGACTTTGCCGTGCTTCATCCGGGCGGCAGCCTTGGACGAAAACTTTTGAAGGTCAAGGACCTGATGCGGAAGGGGAAGGGTAATCCGCTGGTGCGCGACAACACACCCGTGCACAAGGCTCTTTTGACGATTACCGCGGCCCGCGCGGGAAGCTGCAGCGTGATTGACCGCGGCGGAAAACTTGTAGGTATTTTTACGGACGGCGACTTGCGCCGTCATTTGCGGCTGGACGGCGAGAAGATTTTAAACCGTCCCGTGGGCAAAGTGGCGACGTTGAAGCCTTTGTCGATCCAGAAGGAAAAACTGGCGGCTGAAGCGCTTCATCTTTTGAAGTCCCGGAAGATTGACGAGCTGCCGGTCGTGGATGAAAAAGGACGCGCGGTCGGACTTCTGGACGTCCAGGATCTTTTAAAGGCAGGTTTCGTTTAAAGTGGCCAAGAAGAAAGCCTACCGCTACCCGCTTTATCTGGTAGCGAGGGGAGCAGCAGAGTTTTCGAATCTTTTGCCGCAGGCGTGGGCCATGGCCCTCGCGCGTTTTATCGGCGGGATCGCTTTTGAAACAGTCAGCCGCCAGAGAGAAAAGGCGCTGACGCATTTGCGGCAGGCTTTTGCTTCAAGCATGACGGAAGAAGAAATCCGAGCGCTTGGCAAAAAAGTCTTTGAAAACATGGCCATGACGCTTGCCGAGATCATCCGGTTTCCGAAAATCGGCAATGACATTATGTCGCTGGTGGCAAATCACGCTGAAGTGGCTGAGGTTTACCGGCGTATTCTTGCCGAAGGCAAGGGCGTTATTTCAGTGACCGCTCATGTCGGGAACTGGGAACTGCTCGGCGGCATTGTTTTTTCGCAGGGGTTTCCCGGCCTGGTGCTGGGACGGCGGATCTATTTTGAGCCGTATAACCGCTGGATCATTAATTTGCGCAAGGCGGTCAAGGTTGAAACCCTGGATCGCGATCACTCGAGCCGTGAGATCATGAGACGGCTCAGGCGTAATGAGATCGTGGGGCTTTTGCCCGATCAGGATATTGAAAGCCTGAAAGGTATTTTTGTTCCGTTTTTTGGAAAACTTGCGCATACGCCGATTTCTATCGCGCGCATTTCAGTCGCGTGCGATGCGCCCATCCTGCCGAATTTTATGATTCGGGAAGGGAATCGTTACCGGGCCGTGTTTGGCGAGGTCATCCGCCCGGTCCCCGGAGCGGACCGGGAGAAAGAAGCCCGGCGCATGACGGAAGAATGGATGCGCCAGTTTGAAAAAATTATCCGCCAGTACCCGGAACAATGGGCCTGGATGCATGACCGGTGGAAAACCCAGCCGGCCGAAGAGAATGTCACGGAGGTTATAAAGTCATCATGATGAAAAAAGTACTGGCTGCCTGCACGGTGTTTATCCTGCTTTACGCGGGAATGATTTTCATCCAGCTGGTCTGGATGGACGGAAAGCAGAACGAGCCCGCTCCCGCAAGTTCCGGAGAAGCGCCGCACAAGGTCTATGCTTTTTCGTTTTCCAAATATACGCCTGAAGGCCAGAAGCAGATGGAGATTGAAGGCGACTCGGCCAATATTCTTGAAAAGACCGTCATGCTTATGAACGTGGTGGCCAAAGCGTATGCTGAAGAGACTCCGGTAACTATTACCGCGGACAAGGGCAATTACGACAAGGTCCAGAACAAGGTCAAGCTTGAGAAAAATGTCGTGGCAACTACGGAAAACGGAACGCGCCTTCTGACTGAAGAGCTTGAGATCCGTCCTGATGAAAAGCGCATGGAGACCGAAGTCCAGGCGCAGGTCAAAAGAGATAATATCAATGTGGAAGGCCTGGGGGCTACCGGGGATTCCAATCTTAAGAAAGTGAAGTTCAAGAAAAACGTCACGGTCATTGTGCAGGACCCCAAGGACACGGCGGTCGGCCCCACCACCATCACCTGTGAC
>CAZIQJ010000243.1:0-3030 GCA_964541285.1 uncultured bacterium
CTTTCGCTATTACGAGCTGGCCCCCACGCTGCTGGCCACCGACCGCTGGGGCAACCTGGTCATCAACCCCGCATACGACGCGGCCATGCTGTCGGCGGCCATGTGCAAGCTGGAGGGCTTTGCCTACGCGCCCAGCGAGGCGCTTTGGTGGCAGCACGGCCACAGCAGCGAGCGTGACTTTATCTATGTGACCACGCAGACCCTGAGCGCCGAGCAGCTCGACGCCCTGGCCGAAGAGGTGGGCGCAGAGCGCAGCCTGCTGGTGTGCTGCGGTGCCTACAGGGGTGTGCCGGCAGCCCAGGCGGCGCAGCGCTGGCCGCAGCTCACCATCAAGAAGATTCCGAAGATGGTGAAAGACCGCTGCGAGTGGGGCCACGACGACTACAGCCTGAACGTGGCCAACCTGCCCATGGCTGCGCCCAAGCCGGGCGCTGCGCCCGCGCAGGATGATTTGTTTGGTGAGGACGGGGCATGACCACGCTGCCCGCCAGAAAAGCGGTCGCCAGGTTAACATGAAGCCAGGGCAGGCGCATGCGCAGGGAAAACTTGACGGGAGAAAAGACCCTTTCGTCTCCGCCCGCGCCGAACATCTTTTGCAGGTCTTCAGTCGCCTCTTCCTGAACATCCTCAAGGAGCTGCTCCGCGCGCACAACGCCGAGCAGGCGGTTGTCTTCATCCACCACAGGTGCCGCGAAATAACGGCGCTTTGAAAATTCTTCCGCGATATGTTCGCGGTCCATAAAACAATGGATTGAAAAAACATCGCGCCGCATGACCGCGTCAAGACGGGCTTCCGGCGGCGCAAGCATCAGATCACGCATGTTGATGACCCCGACCAGCCGGCTCTCGCGGTCCACGACATACGCGTAGGATGCCGGAGATTTCTTTCTGGCCATCAAACGGATCCGCTGAATGGCGTTGCCCGCCGTAACATCGGCGTTAAACGCCAGAAACTCGGGAGTCATGATCCGGCCCGCGCTGTCCTCGGGATAAGTCAGGATTTCACGGATGGTTTTCTTGATTTTCTCGGGAAAGGCGGCCATCAGTTTTTCGCGGGCCTCTTTCTCCATCTGAAGCAGCAGCACGGCGCTGTTCTGAGGGTCCAGTTTTGAGGCCACAGACTCCAGAAGCGGGTCAGGCAGATTTTTCAGAAGAGAGGCTGCGAAATTCGGCTGAAGATGCGGGAAAATCTCCACGACAAGCTCGGGAGGAAGGACTTCCAGCACCTGGAGAGCCTGCTCCTCGTCCATGCCTTCAAGGCAATGCGCGGCCTGCGGCGCATCCTGCTCAAAAAACTGTCGGACCATAAAGGTCAGTGCTGTTGCATGAGACATGTTTTCAATCTCCGGGAAAGATTCAGGATTGTAACACTTTTTTGAATCTTTCCGTGTGAATGTTCAGGTCAGCGGCCAGCTGAAGCAGTTCCGGGGCCGCAATCCGGATCTCAGGAGAAACTTTTTCCGGAAATTCCGCGCAATCATTCAAAAGGAAGAAAAGATGGTCCTGCGGCCTGGCAACATCCAGCTGCCACTTTGTTTTTTTGGCCAGCCTCAGGATCTGCGAAGCCTCGAACAAAAGCTCCCGTTCATGCTTTTCTGAAAAAAAGCGGATGCGTTTTTCAAGCTCCCGTGAAAGAAACTGGATTTCCTCTCCGGTGCGCAGACGCACATCAAGAGCCTTGGCGCTCTCAAGAATCTGGTGGACCGCGTTGATTTTCTTGGGCTGAAAACCATCCACGGCTTCCCTGACCGCGGCACGCAGCCTTCTTTCCAGCGTGTGCTGTCCCGCGTAGCGGATCTGCTCCGGAATAGACAGGTTAACAGAGCGGTAAATCTCGTTCATGCGGCGGTTGTCGTCATAAAGCCTTTCAAGGTCCCCGCTGATTTTCTCCGTCTGCTCACGTGTCAGGGTGCGGATAATCATCCTTCTTTCGCGTATGGGAAGGTCCTTGAGGGCGTAATACTTCTCTCCGAACACATCGTCCATTTTACGCAGCATTTCCACGATGTGAAGCGAGTGCAGCTCATCAAAAAATATTTTCTCCATTTTTTCCGGCTCAGCCCGGTCCGTCATTTTCTTGACCGAACAACGGAACTCATAAAGCCCCATATGCACCGCGATAAAAATATACTCCTCTGACTCCAGAGTCCGTTGGGATGTAATGCGGATGGCCCCGAAATTCAGCGTCAGGTCGCCGGAAGCCTCTTTGCGCTGGTGAAGAATCTTGATGCGCGTGCTGTAAAAGGAAAAAACGTCTCCGGGCTCGTCAAACCCTCCGACCAGGGACTGAATGGCGTAAAAAGCGGCCATGTCTTCAAGGAAAAGGATTTTGGCCCTGACTCGTTTCTCATAAATCTCACGGCCATTTTTAAACTCCGGGATATTGCTTTCCGCGCGGCTGAGCTTTTTGAGAAACTCCTCTTCGGAAAACGCCGGTTCAATCTCCCGCGCCAGCTGCACGGAGCGGGCCGCGTATTCCAGAATCTGGACGGTCTCAATCCCGGAAATTTCCGTAAAAAACCATCCGCAGCTGGTATACATCAGCATGGCGTACCGCTGACATTCCAGGAGCTTGAGGCACAGAACCTTTTCTTCCTGAGAAAGCTCGCGCGGGGCGTGCTTGCGGAAAAAGCCTTCGAAATTTTTTTCTGAGTGGTCAAGAAGAAGCCGGATGTATTCATTTCTCGCCTGCCAGATGTCGCTCAGATAACGCGGGCCCTGGGACTCAAAAACGCGGACGGTTTCATCGCGGAGCCAGTCCAGTGCTTCCCTCAAGGGCTTGCGCCAGTGCTGGTTCCAGAAACCTTCTCCGCCGCCCCGGCAGCCGCAATGTTCTTTCCATCTTTTGACACCATGAGCACAGCTCCAGGAAGTTCCCTCGCCGTCTTCGTCCTTGAGGCGGACTTCATGCTGCGGAGGAAACATGTCCAGATACGCGCCGTAATTGATCAACCTGAAACCGCGGCGCGGGGCCTCGACATTCGCGGTATAAGCCAGCACCCGGTCGCCAAAGGCCTTGTGATGCCCGTA
>CAZIQJ010000244.1:0-3022 GCA_964541285.1 uncultured bacterium
AAACCCGGAAAAAAGTGTCCATAAAAGCTTCCTGAACCGCGATAGCATCCGCCTCATTCTTGGAGGCCGCCACCACCAGCGTCGGCACATTGCGGGCAACTTCCTCGGCATGCGACGGACCGGAAAGGACCACCAGCCGGGTGGAGTCCCCTAATACAGAATTGATAATCTGGGAAGGCCGCATCAGGGTCTTTTTCTCAATACCCTTGGAGACACTGACAAAAATCTTGTCTGAGGCCTGGTATTCCTTGACCTTGAAAAGGACGTTTCTGAGAAACTGGGTAGGAATGGCCAGAACGATGATGTCGGAAGACAGGGCATGCTTCAGGTCAGAAGTGACCTTGATCTCTGAAGGGAATGGAACTCCCGGAAGAAACTTGATGTTCTCGCGCTTCTGCTCGAGGACTTTGGCGTAGTCAGGAAAAGCGGACCACAGAGTAACTTCGTTCTTCTTGCGTGCAATAACCGTGGCAAGCGCGGTTCCCCAACCGCCGTCCCCAAGGACGGTGACCCGATTTTTTTTCATTTTCCCCACTTTCGATGAAAAATAACTGCGGGTTAAGACAACTCTCCAGAACCCTTGTGCTGCAAGGGTTCAATGAGTGCGTACTTTAGCATGGGAGAAGGAACGGGTCAAGAAAGGAAATGCTTTTTTTGAAAAAAATTTAGTCTTGTTTGGGAAGAAGGGAAAAAACTTCGACAAGACCGCGGATATCTTCCGGCATCCCGGCCGGTTTCATGTTTGCGTCAACAAAAGCGTGCACCGAATGCCCGGTCGCAACCAGCTTCTGGCTGCTTTTCTGAAAAACGCGGTATTCAAAATGGATGGATGTCCGGCCCAGACGGCTGACACTGGTACGCACCACGATCAGATCATCATAAGTGGAAGGGGAAAAATACTTGGCGGAGGTTTCCACCACAGGAAGGAAGTAGCCCTTTTTCTCACATTCCGTGTAGGGAAGACCCAGGGCGCGGAAATACTCGGTGCGCGCGGCTTCAAACCACGTGAAGTAGTTGCCGTAGTAGCTGATTCCCAGCTTGTCCGTGTCCGCGTAACGGACCCGGTATTCAAAATCAAAGAATTTCACGTTTTCCCCTTATAAAAAGCGGCCAGAGCAGCAGCCAGGCGGCCGCGGCTCCCCCGGCATCGGCCAGCCAGTCCAGAAGGTCGGCAGAACGGCCGGGAACGTTTAACTGAAGGCATTCTGTCAAAACTCCCATCAAAGCACAATACAAAAAAGCCGCCAGGGCCGGGCGGCTTTGAGGTTTGCGGGCAAAAGCAAACAAAGAAATCAGGAAAAGGATGAAGTACATGCCCGCGTGCACGGCTTTGTCGTTGAGATGCAGCAGCAAAGACGGAATGCGGCGGGGCGGAAGCACGGAACCTTCAATGACAATGATATTCCAGACCACCCACAGAACACGAACCAGAAAAATCCGGCTTCGGGAGGGCGCCGGAGAAGACATCATCGTCAGAAGGTTTCTTTCAGCTGGTCAAAAAAACCCTTCTTCTTTACCTGGATTTTCTCACCGCGGCTTTTAGCGAAATCCTGAAGGATTTTTTTCTGCTCAGAATTTAACTGGGCAGGGACGTCGATTTCAACGCGAAGGTACTGGTCGCCGCGCACGGAGGAAGTCCCAAGGGAAGGAACGCCCAGCCCCTTGAGCTTGAAAATTTTTCCTGAGGCCGTTCCGGCCGGAATTTTCAGGGACTCTTCGCCTGTCAGGGTCGGGACCTTGACGTCTCCGCCGAGCGCCGCGACCGTGAACGGAATCAGAATTTCGCAGGAAAGATTTGAATGACTGCGCTCAAAAACAGGGTGCTGCTTGACCGAGATATGGACAAAAAGATCTCCGCGGCTTCCGCCTTTAAGGCCGGCTTCGCCCTCACCCTGCAGCTTGAGGCGGGAATCCGACTCCATGCCGGCAGGAATCTTGATATTCATTTTTCGGGTCTTGCGGGTACGCCCCTCGCCCCGGCAGGAAGCGCAGGGTTTCTCGATTTTCTCGCCTTCGCCATGACAGCGCGGGCAAGTGCGGCGAAGCGTGAAAAATCCCTGGCTGACGCGTACTTCGCCATGACCGCCGCAGTCGCGGCAAACAGTTTTCTTGGATCCCTTTTCGGCGCCTTCGCCTGCGCACTCCGAACAGGTTTCAAGGCGGGGAATTTCAAGGGCAACTTCCTTGCCGTTCAAAACATCTTCAAGCGTGATTTCTACCGACATCTCAAGGTCGGAACCGCGCCTGCCGCGGCCGCCTCTGCCGCCGCGCGCGCCGCCTCCGCTGACGCCAAAAAAGTCCTCAAAAATATCGCCGAAAATATCGCCGAACCCGCGGAAGTTTTCCTCAAATCCTTCAAACCCCTGAAAACCTCTTCCTCCGAGAGAATGGCCAAACTGGTCATACTGGGAACGTTTAGCAGGGTCACTCAGAACAGCGTAGGCTTCAGCCGCCTCTTTAAAATTCTCCTCGGCCTTCTTATCGCCGGGATTGCGGTCCGGATGAAACTGCAGCGCCAGCTTGCGGTAGGATTTTTTAATGTCCTCGGCAGAGGCTCCGCGGGCAACACCCAGCACTTCATAGTAATCGCGTTTACGTCCTGAACTTGACATGAAGATTCCTTTGGAAATTAATTAGGTAAGCTCGTCCATCTTTTCTTCGGATGAGGGCGAAGATTCCGCCTGATGGCCGCGGACACGGACCTTCGCGGCGCGGAGAAGCCTGTCATGAAGTGAATAACCCGCTTCCACTTCCTCAACAATTTCGTGTTCCCTTCCCTTGCCTTCAACATAGCCGACCGCTTCATGATGGTGAGGGTCGAACAGCTCCCCCACGGCCTTCATGCGGCGCAGGCCCTGGCTTTTCAAAATCTCCTCAAGCTGTTTGAAAACCATCTGAATGCCGGTCAAAACAGCTTTTGCGCCCGCGTCCTGTGTGGCGCCCGGGGCATGGGCCAGCGCCCTTTCAAAATTATCCAAAACAGGCAGCAGCTCACGGATCAGCCTTTCCTGGCTGAAACGGA
>CAZIQJ010000245.1:0-3000 GCA_964541285.1 uncultured bacterium
GGGAAAGAAGACCGCGCAATTTACGGCGTCTCAGGGCGGAACCTTTAATATTTCGAACCTCGGGAGTATCGGCGGAACTTTCTTTACTCCGATTGTCTCGCTCCCTCAGGTTGCGGTTCTCGGCATTGGCCGGGGAGTCACCAAGCCCGTGCTGGCGCAGCCTGTGAAGAAAACGCAGACAAAGCCGTCTTTTGAACCCGGTATCATGCTGCCGCTGGGCCTTTCGTATGACCACCGCATCATTGACGGTGCGGACGGCGCGCGTTTTATCATGGAAATCGTGAAGGGACTTGAGAACTTTAATGAGAAGGACGTGAAGATCTGATGAAACCCGTCAAAGCTGAACTTATCGTACTTGGTGCAGGACCCGGCGGTTATGCCGCGGCTTTTTATGCCGCCAGCAAAGGTAAAAAAGTCATTTTGATTGAGCAGGAAAAGCGTCTTGGCGGCGTGTGTCTGAACCGCGGATGTATTCCTTCAAAAGCTCTTCTTCATGTCACGAAAATGATCGCCGAGGCCAAGGAATCCGAGTTTCGCGGCGTGTCGTTCGGGAGTCCCAAGATTGATCTGGCGAAAATGCGTGCCTGGAAAGACGGCGTTCTTGAAAAGCTTTCAAAAGGCGTTTCCGGGCTTGCCCAGACCCGCGGTGTTGAGGTCTGGTATGGCCGCGGCCATTTTGAGGACAATAATCTTCTTCGTGTTGAAAACAAGGACGGCCAGAAGTTCATCCAGTTTGAGAAAGCCATTATCGCGGTCGGCTCCCGGCCTGCCATGCCCTCAGCTTTTGATCTGGGCAACAAGCGCATCATGACGTCGACCGAAGCGCTTGAAATTGAAGACATTCCTCAGGACCTGTTGATCGTGGGCGGCGGCTATATCGGTATGGAGCTTGGTACGGTCTATGCCACGCTGGGCAGCAAAATCGTGGTGGTTGAAGCCATGGATTCTATTTTGATGGGCGCGGATCCGGACCTTGCCCGGCCGGTCATGAACTACGCGCAGAAAAACTTCCGTGAAATCCGCATCAAGACCAAAGTCCTTAAAATGGCGACCAGCGGCAAGCAGATCAAGGTTGTCATGGAGCAGGACGGGAAACAGGTGGAAGAACTTTATGACAAAGTTCTGGTTTCCGTTGGCCGCACTCCGAACACGCAGGATCTGGGCCTGAAAAACACGAAAATCGCGCTCGATGAAAAAGGATTTATCAAGGTCAATGAAAAGCAGCAGACCAGCGTGCCTTCGATTTATGCCATCGGCGACGTTGCCGGCGGGCTGCTTCTGGCTCACAAGGCTTCAAAGGAAGCCCGCATTGCTGTGGAAGATATTGCCGGTGAGTTCGCGGCCTTCAAGGACATTATTATGCCTGCGGTTGTGTTTACCGACCCCGAGGTCGCCTGGTGCGGCCTGACTGAAGCGGAAGCCAGAAAAAAAGGCATTCCCGTTGAAGTTGTGAAATTTCCCTGGTCCGCTTCCGGCCGCGCGCTCAGCTTTGACCGCACGGACGGCATGACCAAGCTTGTAGTGGAACCTGAGACCGAAAGAATCCTTGGCGTTGGACTTGTAGGCGCCGGGGCGGGCGAGCTGATCAGTGAAGGCGTGCTCGCGGTCGAAATGGGGGCCACGATCAAGGACCTGGCGGAAACGGTGCACCCGCACCCGACCCTTTCCGAGACGCTGCAGGAAGCCGCTGAAATGTTTTACGGCACTTCGACGCACGCGTTTTCCCGGAAGAGGAACACTCCCGCAGCTGCGGAAGCCTAAGACCTCGCGCGGTCTTTCAGGATTATCTTCAGAATTTCCGGAATCCCTGTTTCAAATTCCATTTGTTTGCCCGTTGCCGGATGCTCAAACTTCAGGCTGAATGCGTGAAGCGCCAGCCGGGGCGCAGATTTTTTGTTATCCTTCCCGCCGTACCGGTCATCTCCGAGAATAGGGTTTCCCATGGTCGCCATATGCACGCGGATCTGGTGCTTGCGGCCGGTCTCCAGCTCCACTTCAAGCAGGCTTCGTCCGCCTTCCGTGGCCAGGACCTTGTAATGGGTGATGGCATGTTTGCCTTCCCGGACCGGTTCGGGCATGGAGAAAACGTTTAAAAAATCATTTTCGCAAAGCCAGCTTTCCAGTGTGCCGGAAGTCTTTTTGGGGGTCCCTTCCACGACCGCGTAGTATTTCTTGCTGAAGGTATGCCAGTTTTCCTGCAGGAAATTTTTGGCCTCATAGGTTTTGGCGAAGACAAGGAGCCCGGAAGCGCCCTGGTCCAGACGGTGAACGATAAAAAGAGGACGTTCCTGGGGGCGGGTATTTCCCGCCGTCAGATAGCGGCAGACTTGCGCGTAGGCCGTGCGCGACTTTTCGCGGTCGCTTGCAATGGTCAAAAGCCCGGAAGGTTTGTCAATGACCAGGATATCGCGGTCTTCGTAAATGATTGAAAGCTCGGATTTTTGCTTCTGCCGTGCCATGGCCTGCTTGTCGGTTTCTATTTCCACCCGGTCACCGGCCTTCAGGGCATGATTAAACGCGGTTACGACTTTCCCGTTCACCGCGATGGCCCCGCGCTTCAGATAGTCCTTGAGCTTTGTGCGCTTGATACCCTGCAGCGCCGTGAAGAGGTAATCGAAAAGGGGAGCGTCGGAACGCACGGTCAGTTTATGCATGGGCGGAAAACCTTTTTTTGAAAAAATTTGCCGCCCACCGTTTCATGACCGGAAGAGCGAGCATGGAAGTGTAATGGCCCAGCGGAAGATAAACCGTCGGGGGGTTATTCAGCGCTTTACGGAGTTTCAGGCCGGCTGAAAACCGGACGACGCGGTCAAAGACCGCGAGGATCAGCAGGATGTTTTCCTTTGGAACATGGGCAGCGCCGCCGTTTGTATCCAGGGTAAAGACCTTTCGCAATTCTTCACGCAGCCCCGCGGGGGAAAGACCGGACTTTTTCAGAGCCGCCTGCTGATAGCTTCTCATTAAAGGGTCTTCGGATGTCACGAAGATTTCAGGCAAGTC
>CAZIQJ010000246.1:0-2986 GCA_964541285.1 uncultured bacterium
CGGTTGTCCGGATGCGCAGGGTGGCCAACACATGGGAATATGCGGTTATCTATTATCAAGAAGGCGAGATCCAGACTGAAGACAACGGCATGGTCACCAGTACCGGCCCTGGTTCTCCTATCGGAATCCGACTTAAAGGCAACGATACGATTATTTTCCGGCCGAGTCAGGCGGGCGAAAACTTTCACGGCTTTGAGCAGCTGGCGGGGGAGTCGCCGGAAAATCCGGAGATTATTGCGCACGACGGCTATTCCCAGAAACGTCTTTTGTTGCTGCCCGGACTTTTTGCCGGCGCTCCCAGGATTTCCCAGACTTTCACGGGCAGGGAACGCATCTGGGCGGAATGGCTGATTTTTGGAAGCACGCTGGAATTTGAGAATGATGAAAAGGTGGAGGGGCTGGGCGCGGGTGAAGAACTTTTAGGTCAGGAGTTTTCAGAAAAATTTAACGGCAGGATGAGCCTTGGCTGGATGGTGGACGCGGCACGCAAGCATAAGGCTTCCTTTCAGGCCTCCCAGGAAACAGACCTGACGCTGGGAAGGGTGCGGGATTATATTCTGGAAACCAAGGGTGACAATGAAGTGCCGGTTTCAGAGCAGGAAATGCTGGCCATGATCTCAACGCAGGACCGCACACGCATGCTGATGATCCGCGAGCTGATCCAGAACGCGCGCGATGCCATCCTGGAAAATATTGACCTTCTCAGGGCGCGCGGAGTTGAGCCCAAGATCCGCATTCGAAGCTACCTGGTCAAGGAAGGTGATGATGTTTACTGGGTAGTCGGCGTTGAAGACCCTGTTGGAATGGACCATAAAACGTTTTTCTTCACGTTCTGGCCGCCGAGGGCAACCACCAAGTCGGTTGAAGAAATGATGAAGGACATTTTACGTAATGACCAGGGCGCGGACTCTCAGGCCGTGCAGGTCATTGAACAGCTCATGGACGCGGATGCCGCGACGGACCTGGAAATAAGGGCGTGGATTTCAGACAGAATCGTGGCCAACGGGGATTTTGAAAAAACAGCGGCCGATATTCTGACCCGCTACAAGACACGCTTCCGGAAATCTCTGGGCGCGGGCCTTTTTGGCGTGGGGAAAGACACGGTCTACGCAGACGCGGATGAAGTTCTGGCCAGGACCGAGAGCGGCGGAAAACTTTTTCCGGTGCGCATCCGCGTAGAGCACCAGGATGCCGAGGAAAAGGACAAGGTCACAGGCCTTGTTCCGGTCAGCTACGCTTCCTATGACGATCCTGAAGGAAAGTACCAGGGGACCTTGATTCAAAGGCGCAAAAAGGTCGCGGATCCGGCGCAGGCGGGCTTTATGGACCGCCAGATGAAATATCTTTTCGTCGAATATGTGGGGGCTGTGGATGATGTTCCGATCGTGCTTGTGGACAAGGAAGGGAAAGAAGAAAAACCTTTCATGGATAATTTGCGCAAGGTCGCGCAGGCGGGAAAAGACTATCCTGTCACGGTGGTCAGAAGCCGTATGGGAGTTGTCCGCTCCACAGTAGACAAGCTTTTGATTCAGAGTCAGCGCGACCCAAGGCTTTATTCCGGAGTTCCTGTCTGGGCGCAGAAGTGGATGGATGAGAACGCGCTGGGGCTGGATTTCGCGCGCGGCACGCCCGTGACGGAAAGCAGAACCAGTTTTCTCAGGCCGCAGGAGCATAGCCATGACACCGCTGTTGCCGTACTTAAGGCGCTGGCGCTTGGCTACCGTGAAGGCTGGGCTGAAATCCCCGGCATTCCTTCCTATGAGCAGTTTTTGAAATCAAAGGAATTTGACCGTTTGCCCGTGGACCCTGCCGCGCGCGAAGATGCGAAAAGGATCAACCGCGGAGAAAAACTTTCTTTCGAAACCTGGCAGGCTTATGCTCAGAACCCTGCCCGCTACCTGGCGCTTCTGGTCGGGATCAATACTCCTGGCCTGTCAGGAGAAAAAAGTCTGATCGATGAAAAAGAAGAACTTTATTTTCGCCAGCTGCCTGAGTGGGTGAAGCAGGCGTTTTTCACCAACGAATCTTTCCGCCGCGCTTTTGCTGAAGAAAGCAAGGTTCTGGAAGGGGATCCTGTCACCCGCCCCGAGCAGTTTTCGAATGAGGCCGCAGAAGCGCTCATCCGCGTCATGATCCGGCTCTATATTGAAGGGAAAATCCAGGTTCCCGGGCTTCCTCGATTTTCGGAGTATATCCGGCCTGATCACAGCCTGATTCCTGCCGGGCCGGAAGCGGAACGCGACGTTGTGTTTTTGCAGCAGGGAAACCGCGACAGTGTTGATTTCTCAATTTACCGGGAGCAGCAGCCTCTTCTGATCCAGTTGATTCTCAGCCTGCCGCTGCAAAACAAAAGGTCCGTCAACCAGATCAAGGAAGAAATTATTACCACCGCGGCTGTGAACGCGGTTTCAGAGCAGCCTGCCGCACCGGTTGCGTCGCAGGAAGCCGCTGTCAGGCTGACCAGCCGCTGGACGGTCACGGCCTCCGACTCTCCCGCAGTGCAGGCTTTCTCAGGTTTTCTGGACGGGTTTCTGAAAATCCTGGATTCCGGTCTGACGAAGGATGAAAAGAACGCGTTCAGCTACGGGCGTCTGGACTGGGACCTTTCCGTAAACAACTGGGAAATCATCGGGATTTTTGAAAAATTTCTTGCCGGGGACTCCGACGCTGAACAGGCGCTGCTGGAAACTGTGCTCAGCCGGATTTCCGTGGATGCTGAAAATGCGGGCCTTGCCTTTTATGATGTCCTGATCCGTACGGAGTATGACGCGGCTGCGCTTCGTCCCGCGCAGCCTCTGAATCTTGAAGAATTCCGCGCGCAATTCAGGCCCCAGCTTGAGCAGGGCGGACACATTCATTTTGAGTATGAGTTCGGCGCGCGTTCTGAAATGCGCAGCGTGGAGTATCAGCCTTTTGAAGCTTCCGTGGAAATCCAGGTGGAAGTCGCGGTGTACGCGGCGCAGCGGATGGTGAGGCCGGAGGTACT
>CAZIQJ010000247.1:0-2977 GCA_964541285.1 uncultured bacterium
AACTCCTTTGGCGGCGCGTTTATCGCGTACGACAATGCGGCCACGACCACTACGGTTGAAACGGTTAATCTCAGCACGGCGTTCCCTTCGGGCCTTGTGCTCAAGCTGAGCAGCTCCACGATCACCAATGTGATTCTGGAAGTCACTGACAGCACTGGCAAGAGAGACAAAGTGCGGCTGAGCGGCATTACGTCTTCGCTGCAGAGCTACAAGATCCTGGCTTCTGATTTTGACCAGGTCAATACGGCCAGCATTCAGACCTTCGCCATCGTGCTTGAAGGCCAGCATATCGGCGAGACCCTGAATTTTGTCTGGGGCGATTTCGCTTATGTGCCTTCAATCACCAGCGATCCGACCAATCCGACGATTACCCAGCTGCCTAACACCAGCACGGGCCAGCCGGCGGAACTTGTCGGCTTTGCTTCGGGCGGTTCTTCGGTGAACTCAAACGTTGTTTCCACCACGGAAGCAACCTTGACCTTCAACCTGGCGAACGCTACTGCTTTCGGCGGCGCGTTCCTGAACTATGATAATCTGGCCACGACCACGACTGAGACCATTGACCTGAACAGCCTTTTCCCGAGCGGTATCGCCCTGGAAATGGACAATGCAGGAACTGCGCTCTCAAGTATTAAGGTGGAAGTGACCGATATTAATGGGAACCGCGATTCTGTCCGTCTGGTCGATATTCTGAACACGGCCAAGCGCTGGAAGATTCCCGTGGGTGAGTTTGACGAAGTCGACACCACCAAGATCAAGACGATTGCCTTTGTCCTTGAAGGTCAGGCCAGCGGCCTGAAGCTTCACCTTAACTGGGGCCTGTGGCAGTTCGTTCCTGAGATTTAAAAGCAGTTTCAGTAATTTTTTTCAGACAGCGAATGGCTGATAGACCCCAGCGGTATATCAGCCATTCCTGTTTGATAAAGACAAAGGGGGATTTCCTCATGAAAAAACGCCTTTTACCCGCGTTGTTTGTCTTTTCTCTCGTTCTTGTCCCGTCTGTTTTCGCGAAGATCAGCGTGGAATTCAGCCAGGGGTCTGTCATCGTCAATTCTCCGGATGGAAATGTGAAGCTGCTTGATTCCGGCGAGCCTGTTCCTGAAATCCAGGATGGTTCTACCATCGAAGTTTTTCAGGGGGAATTCAAGATTTCTACGGGAGCCGGGGAGACCGTGGGTTTCAGCTGCGGCGGAAATTCCGGTACCGTCGGTGGATCGAGTTCCGCTCTTGTGACTTGCGGTGAGAGCTCCGGTACCCTTGAGGTTCTGGAAGGAACTGTGACCTTGACGGATGCCAACGGCAATCAGAAGAATCTCAAAGCGGGCGACAAGCTTGATCTTGAGATTGTGCAGAAGAGCGCTGAGCCTGCAGCTGCCGAAGACGAAGAAGGCGCAGCTCAGGGAAATCAAGAAGAGGAGCCTGACAGCCGGAGCATCGAAGCCAGTGTCTCGCAGTAACAAAATCGTTCAAAGGCTTCTTTCCCTTCTTGCGGTTTTGAGCCTTCTTTTTCCCCAGGTGCTTTTCGCGGATTTCAAACTTCGCGACTCCGTTCAGGAGTTCGGCGAAAAGCGTTTTGTTGAAACCACCCCCGGTCATTTGAAAGCCGGCCCTCTGCGTATTCATCCCAGCCTTGAAACCAAAGGCACCTATGACAGCAATATTCTCCGTGAGCACGTAGACGGCAGGGAAGACGTGCTTTTTAATATCCGGCCGGGAGCCATTCTCGAACTTCCCATCGACAAGCATCAGCTGGCGGTTGGTTACGAAGCGGATTTTGAAAACTTCGTCAAGCGTTCAGACCAGAACGACCAGAACCAGAACTTTTTCGCGCTCGCGGATTTTAATTTTCCTTCCTGGTACGTAAACGTCTATGAGGAGTTCACGGAGACCTCGGACCGTTCCGGAACGACTTTCACGGGCCGCATTCCACGTATTGACCAGACGGTGAACCCGAAGATCGGGTACCACTGGAAGCGTCTGACGTTTGAAACCGGCTACCGCAATTTTATCCGTGATTACCGCCGTCATGGCGAAAAAGCCCTGGATTTCTCGGTTAATGAGTGGAATGCCGTAGTTTATTATGATATTTTTGCGCGGCTCAAGGCCCTTATCGATTACCAGCTGGCTTTTATTGATTACCCGAACACAGTTTTGAGAAATGCCACCATCAACCAGTTCCGCGTGGGCCTTGAAGGCGAGGTTTATCCCAATGTTGTGGTCAAGATGCGCGGCGGCCCGCATTTCCGCAATTATGTTTCAGGATCCGAGCCTGATTTTTATTCCTGGGTCTTTAAATTCCTCGTTGAGTATAAGATGCGCGAGAACCTGAAGCTGAAAGCCTTTTTCGCCCGGGAACCTGTTGAAGCGACTTTTGGAGATGTTAACTATTACAAAGAGCACCAGATTGGCGGCGGTTTCGAATACACCATCCGGCCTAAATGGATCGCTTTTGGCGATGCTTCGCTGATCTGGCAGCGCTACGCGGAACGTGCCAGCATCGGGGACGTGACTTTCTACCGCCGCGACACTTCCTTCTCGATCAAGCCCGGGCTTAAATATCTGATCCATCCCTCCTGGCAGATGGAGCTTGCCTACGAACTTACCAACAGGCAGTCGAACTTCAACGACTTTGAGTACGTGGCTCATATCGTTTCCCTGAGTTCCAAATTATCCTATTAGTTTTTGACCTGATTTGCCGTTAATACAGTAGATATGAAAAAGCCGTTTTTCTCAGTCTTTTTTCTCCTTTTTTTGCTCTCCGCCGCGGCCCTGCCTGCTCACGCGGAAGAGGACGATTCAACCCCCAAAAAAACCCAGAATTACCGCATCGGCGTCGGCGACCTTCTTCAAATTGAGGTTTATGAGGAAGATGACCTGACCAAGGAAGTCCGGGTGCTGACCGACGGCAATATTTCCTTCCCTTTGATCGGCTCCATTTCTGCGGCCAAAATGACCGTGACCCAGCTTGAGCAAAAAA
>CAZIQJ010000248.1:0-2063 GCA_964541285.1 uncultured bacterium
GACGCGCTGCAAAAGCTCAACGGCATGTTCGCGTTCGCCTTTTACGATCAGAAAACCAAAAGCCTGCTGCTGGCGCGTGACCACGCGGGAATCAAGCCGCTTTACTATTTTATCCATCCGGAAAAAAAGGGAATCGCTTTTGCTTCCCAGTACAATGCGCTGCTTCACACGCCGTGGGGATCTCCGGGGCCGGTAAGACCCGATGTTCTTCATCTTTACCTGCGTCTTCATCACATTCCCCAGCCTTACGGCATTCTGAAAAATACCTGGCAGCTTGAACCTGGCCATTATGCGCGCATTGACGCGGAAGGGCGAATGGAGAAAAAATGCTGGTGGAGCCTTCCCCGCCATTCTGCGCCTGACCTGAAAGGGCGCGAAGCTCTTTCCCTGCTTGAAGAAAAACTGGAAGCCGCGGTCAAAAGACAGAGAATTTCAGATGTTCCGCTTGGTGTTTTTCTTTCAGGGGGAGTGGATTCGCCGCTGGTTTCCGCCGTTGCCGGAAAACAGACAGGCGGAAAACTGAAAGCCTTTACGATTTCAAATCCCGGATGGCGCCAGGATGAGACAAGCGAAGCTTCAGCCTACGCCGCGCATCTGGGTGTAGAGCACCGGCTGAAAGTCCTGAAGCCCGGAGAAGTGCTTCAGAGTATTCAGGAAGCCGCGGCCGCGCAGCACGAGCCTTTCGCGGATTTTTCCATGATTCCCACGCTTTGCCTCAGCCGCTTCACCCGTGAGGAGGTCACGGTCTCCTTGAGCGGCGACGGAGGCGACGAGCTTTTTTTCGGTTATGAGCGTCCGCTTTCGCTTTTGAGAAACGGGCAGGATTTTCGTCTGCCGTATGCGGCGCGTGCTTTGCTTTATGCGGCCGGAAAGTTTCATCTTGGGCCGCGGCGGTCGGGAGCTGTTTTGTATGCCGGCCCCGGAGAGTATTATTTTGATGTCAACAGCCGTCTGAAAGAGCCGGAACTGCGGAACATGACACCCGGTCTTTGCGGGATGCCGGAAGAATTCAGGCTCTATGATTTTGGAAAATATCAGGGTCTTCACGACCTGGCGGATTTTTCACGCCATGCCGAATTTTACGGTCAGCTTCAGAGAGTTCTGAAAAAAGTGGACATGGCATCCATGCATTACAGTCTGGAAGTCCGGGTCCCTTTGCTGGACCGTGAAGTTATTGAAGCCAGTTTGCGTGTGGACCCTTTTGAGTCCATGGCCGGCGGGGGCCGAAAGCAGACCCTGCGAAAAATGCTTTCCGGGTTTGTTCCGGAGAACATGATTCCGAAACCCAAGAAAGGTTTTTCCGTGCCTCTGGGGGACTGGCTCCGCGGAGAACTGAGGCCTGTGGTTGAAGACACATTGTTTGGGCGGCCGCTGTGGCCGGACGGGCTGTTTGACCTAAAGGCCCTGCGTGAGTACTGGCAGGGGCATGTTTCCGGCGCCGCGGACCGCAAATGGGGAATCTGGACCCTTCTTTCTCTTCAATTCTGGGCAGACCAGCATTTAAAGGCGGCGCATGTCTGAAAAAATTTCTATTCTTTACACCATCCCTAATTTTATCACCGCGGGATCCGGAAAGGCGCTGCTTAATATTGCCCGCCGTCTGGACAGAAAAAAATTTGAACCGTCGGTTTGTGTCCTGAGAAAAGGCGGCGAGCTGGAAAGGGAATTTGAAAGTTCCGGAATCCCGGTTCTGAAGGCGCCTTTCTGTGTTCCGGTAAAACCGTACCTCAGTCTTTTGGGACGGGCCGCGAAAGCCGCGGATTTTTTCAGGCCGCTTCGTTTTGACATCTGGCATTCCTTTCATTATCTGGATGACTACACGGAGCCGCTGATTGCCAGATTTTCCGGAGCGCGCGCCTGGGTGTACACCAAGAAAAACATGAATTGGGGAGGCAACGGCTGGCACGCGCGGACTTTTCTTGCCAAAGGCGTTGTGGCCCAGAACCGTGAAATGGCAGAGCAGTTTTTCAGGAATAACACCAAGGTCAGTCTGATTCCACGAGGCATTGAAACCGCTTTATTTTCAGACGCCTCTGCGGATGATGCGCTTGCCAGGGGATGGA
>CAZIQJ010000248.1:2073-2975 GCA_964541285.1 uncultured bacterium
CCCCAAGGACTCGGTCATTGCCGCGCACGTGGGCCATCTGGTGCCGGTCAAAAATCACGAATTTCTTCTGAAAGCCCTGGCGCTTTCAAACCCGAAAATCTGTATGGTTTTTGCGGGCGAATTTATGGACGCGGACTATTCCCGGAAAATAAAAGACACGGCAGCCCAAATGAATCTGGGACAAAGAGTGCGTTTTACGGGAAAGACAAAGGACGTCCCGGGGCTGCTCAAGGCCTGTGATTTTTTTATTTTTTCAAGCCATCGCGAGTCTTCGCCGGTAGCCTGCCTGGAAGCCATGGCTTCAGGTCTTGCGTCCGTGGTCACGGAGATTCCCGCCATGCGCGACATCCATATTCAGAATGAGACCGCGCTGAGCGTTCCGTCCGGTGATGCCGCCGCTTTTGCCAAAGCCATGGACACCCTGGCGGGTGATGAGAACCTGCGCCGCCGCATGGGGAAATCCGCGCAGGAAAGAGCGAGCGCTTTTTTTTCCATCGAGCGGGAAGTCCGGGACCATGAGAATTTTTATGAAAGAACTTTACGTGGATAAGCCACCTGCTGACAAAATGACGGAAGAAAAAAAATACGGCGCTTATTCAATCCGGGCCGCGGCCAACCTGCATGCTCTGGCGGCTGAGACCGCCGGGAAATATTTGCGGGACAAACAGGCATTTATTCTTGATCTTGGCGCGGGGGAAGGCGCTTTTTGCGCCCGTCTCAAAGATGCCGGTTTCAGGAATCTTGAAGCCTGCGAGCTGGAGGCCGGCCGGTTTCAGTGTCCGGACGTTGTTTCCAGGCAGGTGGATTTAAACATCCAGGACTTTCACAGACAGTTTGATAAAAAATACGGCGGCATCATGGCTCTGGAATCGAAGCGCCTGACGGCTAGGACCGTCGAAACG
>CAZIQJ010000249.1:0-2936 GCA_964541285.1 uncultured bacterium
CCTATGACAGGCATTTCAAGGACGGTTCAAAATCCCGGCTGACCTGGGCGCCGGTGGTTGAGCACGGAGTCTCGCGCGCGATCGCGCCCTCTTATCAGGATGTTAATGAAATCGTGGACAGCGTTGAGCTGAAAGAAAGCCATACCCTCAAGGGATTTGAACTCCAGGGTGAGCAGGAGTGGGAATGGATGAACGCTGAAACCATGCGTGAAGAAAAAAGCCTTTCCGTCACAGGGACGGCCGCGGACCGGAAAATACGCGACCAGGTCCAGAGGCCCAAGAGCCGGATTTTCACCACGACGGAATCCATTTGCCGCTGGTACCGGGACTAATCCGTTTTTTCCGGAGCTTCCTATCATTATCTCAATCTCGCGAACTCCGAGGTTGAGGATATCTTTGAAATGAATGAAAACCGGGTCATTACCAATTTTTCAAACCCCAAGCAGATCCGCAATGCCCGCGCGGATAATGAATACAGCTCTCACGCCTGGACCGCGAATTTCATGGTCGCGCCGCTTTCCTGGCTGAATATCACCTCCAATATCCGCTCTGAGGTGATGGGACGTTCCGGTAACTCAAGCTATCCGTCAGACAGCACGCCCGCTGCGGCCGGCGGCGCTATTCCGGACGGCATTATCAACACCACCGAGCTGAGCCGGACGGAAGACAAGGTTGGGAGGATCGGGGAAGGCCTTTCTGTGCGCGTAACTGCCATTCCCAAGACAGCGATTTATAACGATTTTGAGTTCGAACAGGTCAGGGACTGGCTGAGTGAAGACCGGGACAGTATTGCGGGGCAGTCCGCGGCAAACGCGAATGAGATTTTTGGCCGTGAAACCATTTCCTACGTCTCGCGCGGAATATGGACCCTTGGCGGGCAGTATATTCCGGCGCATTGGGCCACATTGACCGGCCATTTCCGCATCAATCGCAGCAACAGCGACTATGATGACACGCGGGAAACGCAGCCCGGCGCAACGGCCGCGAAATCAGCTTTCTTTGACGCTCTTAACACCCAAAGCAATGAAATGGCAACGCACCTGACGCTCAAACCCAAGCCCTGGCTGCGGCCTTCAGTGCGGTACCGTTACCAGATCCGTGATTATATGAGCCGGGTGGAGGACCTCCCCGAGGTCCAGACGGAAATGGATTCCCATATTTTCACATTTGATACCTCGGTTCAGCCGCGATCGAATATCCTGATCATTGGGGGTTTTTCCCCTCAGTACGCCTGGGTCACCAGCCCTCTGGCGCGCGAGCGTGAAGGGGAAGGCGGGCCTCCGCGTTTCCAGGCGAATATTTTTACCTGGTTCATGAACCTCGAATATGATCTGAATGAGCGGGTGAGTTTTCTCAGTGATTTTGAATATTCGCTGACGGATAACTTTACGGACTATACGGCCTCCGGCCTGCCGCTTGGCACAGCGTATAATCAGCTCAATGCTTCTCTGGGAGTCAGCTGGAAAATCAGCAAGAGAGTTTCTATCCGTTCCGATTATTCGTTTTTTTATTACGCGGCGGACGACAGAACCGAGCTGAGCGATTACAACGCCAGCATGATCAGTCTTAAAACCAAATTGGAATGGGCTTAACACGCACTTCACATCAAACAAAGAAAGGGAATGAAATGAAGAAACTCAGGATTGCCGGACTTCTGGCGGTTATCATGTCAGCTCTTACCTTTAATGCATGCCTTTATGCCGCAGATGCCCTTCCCGCAGACGTGACTCCCGAACTGATTGCCCAGGGACGGGAATTGTTCAATAAAAAAGAAGGCCTTAAGACAAAGTTTGCCTGTATTCTTTGCCATAAACAGGAAAAAGCGATCAAGAAAGCTTCAGTTGAAAAAGCGGGCGATAAGCTGCCGACCGTCATCAACAAGTATCTTACGACCAAATCCAAGGGAGCGGCTCTTGCCGAAGACAGTCAGGAAATGAAAGCCCTGATGGCCTATATCCGCTACGAGCACAGCAAGTAAAAACGGCGCGGCAGGCGTCCTGCCTGACAGCCGGAAAAGATCCAAAATACCCGGGCAGCACGATGCCCGGGTATTTTTTTTCTCTCCCAGGAACCCCGTGCGGTTTCCCCTGTGGAGGCATCAGGAAAGTATCAATAAAAGCAGAGTTTTCCGGGGGCGTGTAAAAATTGCATTAAAACAAGGTTGACTTTATTTTTTTTAGGTCTATATTCCACTCTTCATATGCCGAGTCCGCATAACCGCGGAGCGGGGGACCCGATCTCAAGGGGCTAATCAGCGCATGCTGAGAGGAACGCTTTCTTCCTTAGCCCGTCAGCTAACCTCGCAGGCGAAGGAGAAAAGCAAATGAACGAACACGAAACATCCCATCTACCCCCGTCTTTCTGGGGGAAAATCAAAAAAGGCGTCTTTGGTCCGGCGCGCAACCTCAAGGACCCTTCCCTCGGCCACCAGATTTCCCTGGCCGCGTTTCTTGCGTGGGTGGGCCTGGGAGCGGACGGGCTTTCTTCGTCGGCCTACGGCCCGGAAGAAGCTTACCGCGCGCTTGGAACACATACCTACCTGGCTGTTTTTCTGGTCATTGCGACCGCGGCCACAGTTTTTATCATTTCTTTCGCCTACAGCCGCATTGTCGAACATTTTCCGGCGGGCGGAGGCGGCTACATGGTCGCGACCAAGCTGCTTGGCCGGCCCGCGGGCCTTGTGTCCGGCTGCGCGCTTCTGGTGGACTATGTTTTGACCGTCACGGTTTCCATCGCGGGCGGCGGTGACGCGCTCTTCAGTTTGCTCCCGCTTTCCTGGCAGGTCTACAAACTGCCCGTTGAATTTCTCGCCATCTTTTTTCTGATCATCATGAATGTCCGGGGAATCAAGGAGTCTGTTTCTTCATTGATTCCGATTTTTATGACATTCATTGTGACGCATTTTATTCTTGTTTTTGGCGGTATTCTGATCCATC
>CAZIQJ010000250.1:0-2904 GCA_964541285.1 uncultured bacterium
AGGTCTTTTGAGGAAACACTTCCGAAAATCAGAAAAAAAGAATTTTACGAAGGTCTGTGAATACGAATCAGGCAGAAGCCAGAGGAAAACTCTCGAGGATGGTGTAAATAGAGCCGCCTGGAGCAGGACGGCTTTCGTACAGACAAATTGATTCCGCAAAGCGAACGGCTGTATGAGAAAATGCGTAATCTTCAGCCGAAAAAGGGCCCGGAATTTTATAACGGCCAACGGTTGCGTGCGCCCTGAACGCCCGGTCTTCACACGGAAACCCGGATTTTTTCAGGGTGTTTTCAAGCTCCGCCTGAAGCGCGGCCAAATCCGGCGGCGCACTCACCCCGAGCCACAGGATTTTTGCGCGCTCAGCGTCCGGGAAAACTCCGGGAGACGTCAGGCTGAGAGGGATTTTTTTAAAGCGGGAAGCGGTTTGACGGGCGGTCTTGAGAATCTCAGGAAGTTTATCCACGCTGACTTCCCCGAAAAAATGCAGGGTCACATGGACATGAAAGGCGGAAGCCCATTTCAGACGAAAATCAGAAGCGTGAGCGGAAAAGAAATCTTCGAGCTCAGAAGCAAAAAGCGGAAAGAGAGGAAGCGCGAGAAAAACACGCACGGATTATCCCCCTTTTTTGATCAGACGGTAGACATGCTCCAATGCTTTTTTGACGGCTTTGATCTGGACCTGCGAACGCTCGCCCCAGAAATGATGCTCCTGGACATAAGACTTGCGCGGCCCCGCTGCGGCAATATAGACAAGCCCCACGGGCTTTTTCGCGCTTCCTCCGGAAGGTCCGGCAATACCGGTAATCCCGATTCCGTAATCCGCGCCCATATGCCTGCGGATCGCCAGAGCCAGAGCTTTCGCTGTGCGCGCGCTGACTTCTCCGTCTTTAAGGTCTGAATCCTTCAATCCAATCTGCTTTTTTGTCTGCCGCTGATAAACTGAAACAGAGCCCCGGAAGTACCGGCTGGCACCCGGAACTCGGGTGATTTCCGCGGCACAGAGTCCGCCGGTGCAGCTTTCCGCCACCGCGATACTTTTTTTGTTCCGCATCAGCATTTCCCCAAGAACTTCCGAAAGCCCCTTTTCTTCCCAGGCATACAGATCTCCGGCCAACCTGGTTTTGATTTTCTTTTTCAAACGAGCGGCCACCGAAGGCTCTGAAGCGTAAAGGCGCAGCGCTACTTCGCCTGGCGCGGGATAAATTCCAAATTCAAAGGGATCATCAAAGAAATCCTTGCCCAGTTTTTTCATGACCTCAGGCTCGGAAATACCGGCAGTCCTGACGATCACGGGATAGCGTTTTGGAAAACCTTTGAACTTTTTCCTCAGAACAGGCACCAGAAGTTTTGAAAACATGTTCTCGAGTTCATAAGGAACGCCGGGAAGGACTGCCACCAGACGTCCCGCGGCCTGAATGTAAAACCCCAAGGCGATCCCGTAGCGGTTAAAAAGAGGCACGGACCCGCGCGGAAACATGGCTTCTTTTTTTACAATGGCCGGAACTTTCTTCCTGCGGCTGCGGTAATGCGCGCGGATAAAATCCCACTGCCGGAGGGAAAGTTCAAGCGGCATCCGGAAAAATTCAGCAATAGCGTCACGCGTGACATCGTCCGGGGTGGGGCCAAGGCCGCCGGAGAGGATCATGAGATCAGAATCCGGCAGTTCGGCGCGCAGGGCTTCTTTAATGCTTTGAAGCGAATCCTGGCAGGAAATCTGGCGGGTAACTTCAAAGCCCATGCCCGTAAGTTCCCGGCCCAGAAAACGGGCGTTTGTGTTCAGCACGCTCCCCTTCAAAAGCTCGTCACCCACATTTAAAAGAACGGCTTTTGGACGGGACACGAGGGCTTTTTTCATATACGAAAAATAAGGAAGACCACCGAGCGCGCGTAGATGCCTGCCATGATATCATCCATCATGATGCCCCAAAAACCAGGAAGGCGCTCTGCCTGACGGCATGGAAAGGGTTTAAAAATATCAAAACCGCGAAAGAGAAGAAATGCCATGAAATAAACAGGAAGGTCCAGGCCCACGCCCCAAAGAGCGATCATCATGCCCACAACCTCATCGACGACCACAAAGCCCGGATCCTTTTGTTTCGTAAGATCCAGCCGCGACACAGCCCAATGCCCCGCGGTAAACACAAAAGCAAACGCGACCATAAACAGCCCGGGATTCCAGAACGTCAAGGCGCAGATAAGAACGCCCAAAGCAGATCCCCAGGTTCCGGGCGCGAAAGGTATCAGACCGACACCGCAGGCGCTGATGAACTTGTAGAGTCCCGGGGTTTGATTGGCGCGAAAGTTAGTGCGCAGAAAAGTCCAGCCGGAATAAAGCGTCAGCGCGGCCGCCACCGGAAGCTGGACCGCGAGGAGAAGCTTCATAAATCCCGACAAAAATGTTTCGCTGAGAAGAGAACACAGAAACGCGCTGATAATAACCGAGACCTGCATCCCCAGCTTGATCTTGCCCGCGCGCTCAGCTCCAAGAGCGCGGCCTTCCATCATCCACGCGATCCTTAGAAACGTCACGGTGATTTCACGGATAAAAATCAGCACCACCCACCAGGGCGAATAAAGGCCTTTCGCGGCGAAGGAGGCGAGAGGGATCAGGATCAGACATTTGTCCGTGGTCGGATCAAGAATTTTTCCAAGTGGACTTCCGGTGCCGTAGGTGCGGGCCAGTTTTCCGTCCAGGTAATCCGTGCCCGCTCCGACCAGAAAAAACGCAAGCCCCACTGCCATGGCAAAAGGAGTTCCATGGAGAATAAAAAAGGGCAGAAACAGGCTGAGAATTCCCCTCGCGATGCTTAGCGAGTTGGGCGTCTGCGGATGAGTTTTAAATTTTTCCAACCAGATCATAGGCTTCCGCTGCGGTGATGGTGACATCGCAATAATCACCGGGTT
>CAZIQJ010000251.1:0-2890 GCA_964541285.1 uncultured bacterium
CCGCCGGAGAGCCGGGCTTTCGCAGGACAAGCTTTCCAAAGCCGCGGATGTGGCGCTCAACACCATTGTCAAAATTGAAAGTGAACGCCAGCCCAACCCCACCCTGGACACCCTGAAGAAAATCGCGTCAGCGCTCGGGGTGCGTGTGGGCGATCTGATTGCGGAGTAAAAATGAATAATGCCGACGGCAGCGAAAAGATCCGGGTGCATGCAGACCCTGAAATCCAGGATCTGATTCCCGGTTTTCTGGAAAACCGCTCCAAAGACCTGCGGGAAATCCGCCTGCTGATGCAGGCCGGAGACTTTGAGAAAATCCGTACGCTTGGCCACATCATGAAAGGCGCGAGCTCCGGCTACGGCTTTCCCGAAATTTCCGAAATAGGCGCCATGATTGAGGCCGCGGCCAAGGCCGGCAATATGCCGGAAATCGAAAAGCAGACGCGGCGCCTGACCGACTACCTGATCCGGGTGGAGGTCATCTATGATTAGCCGTCCGGTCAAGCTGCCCGTTTTGTCCGCGGATCTGGAAGATGCAAAACTTCAGGCCAGCCGGCGCCAGATGCTGGCCACGCCTGTCTTCACGCTCATCATTCTGATCGCCGCCAGTTTTGGCGCCAGGCAAATGGCTCTGAAAATTGTGGGAACAGAAGCCCGGGTTGAATTTAATTCCCTGGTCAACCAGGCGACCAACGCCATCCAGGAGCGCATGCAGCTTTATGAAAATGCCCTTTACGGCCTGCAGGGGCTTTTCGCCGCAAGCGACAGCGTGGAGCGCGATGAATTTCACGCCTACATATCCAAGGAAAACCTGCCTCAGCGTTATCCCGGCCTGGCCGCAGTCCGTTTTATTGAACATGTGGGAAGAGAAGACGTGGATGCCTTCATCTCTGCCGTGCGCAAAGACACCAGCGTCTCCCCTGCTGGATACCCCGACTTTCAGGTTCATCCGGCCGGAGAGCGTTCTTCATACGAAATCATCAAGTACGCGGAGCCTTTGGAAGACATTGAAAAGCAATTAGGCTTTGACGTCAGCTCTGACCCCGCGAGATGCGAGGCACTGGACCGCGCGCGCGATACAGGGGAAATGGCCTCCACCCCGAACCTGAAATCCATCACAGATCCCTCGACTTACCGCTTCAATCTTTTTCTGCCTATTTACAAAAACGACATGCCGCTGGGGAGCATCGGGGAAAAGCGCGCGGCGCTGCTCGGGTTTGTCAGCGGAACTTTCAACCCCAGGCTTCTTTTCTCGAATATTTTAACAAGCAGGTTCCGTCATCCGCACTTTGACGTGGAAATCTTTGACAGTACGGATATCAGCAGAAGCCACCTGCTTTATGACGAAGACGAGAATAACGAAACGCCGGAGCACCTTGAAAATCTTCGATTTTCCAAAAACGTGCCTCTTGAAGTCGGCGGACGGATCTGGACGCTCCACTTTCTGGCCATGTCCGGATTCACCGCTTCCCGGGAAGTTGAACTGCTTCCGAAAGTCGTATTTTACGCAGGACTGCTTCTGAGCTTTTTGATTTTCGGAATCCTGGTTTCGCTCAGCACGTCCCGCCGCCGCGCCCTGCGGCTGGCCAACCAGATGACCGCGGAATTAAAAGACGCCCGGGACAGCGCGCTCAAGGCCTCCCGCGCGAAATCCGATTTCCTCGCGTCCATGAGCCATGAAATCCGGACTCCTATGAATTCCGTTGTCGGCATGGCTGATCTCTTGTCCGAAACCCCGCTGGGCCATGAGCAGCAGGAATATGTTCAGGTTCTCAAGCGGGGCAGCGAGGCGCTGCTGGAACTGATCAACGATATTCTTGACCTGTCCAAAGTGGAATCCGGGCATCTTAAACTTGAAGAAATCCGTTTTGATCTTCACGAATTCATCGACAAAACCCTTGAGTTTATTTCCATACGCGCCCACCAGAAAGGCCTGGTACTCAAGCGCGTGATTGATCCCGGAGTCCCCCGCTTTATTGGCGGCGACCCGGCGCGGCTCCGCCAGATTTTGACCAACCTTCTGGGCAATGCCGTCAAGTTCACGGAAAAAGGCGTTATCACGCTTGAAATCAAGGCTCCGGAAAACGCGGGCTTTCCCGCGCTTCTTTTTTCCGTCCGGGACACCGGCATTGGAATCGCCCCGGAAAAGCAGCCTCTTATTTTCGCCCCTTTCACGCAGGCAGACTCTTCAACCACGCGCCGCTATGGCGGCACAGGCCTTGGCTTGAGCATCTGCAAAAAACTGGTTGAGATGATGGGCGGCCGCCTCTGGGTTGAAAGCGCGCCAGGAACAGGCTCCACCTTTTATTTCACAATGCAGTACAAAAACGCAAATGAAATTCAGGGAGAAATTCTCTCGTCTGCGCAAATGAACGGCCCCTACCTGGGGCCCATGAATATCCTGCTCGTGGAAGACGCTCCGGACAACCGCCTGCTGGTGCAGACTTATCTCAAGAAATTTCCATACCGGATCGATACGGCGGAAAACGGAAAGGAAGCGGTTGAAAAATCGCAGAGCAGACTCTATGATTTGATCCTGATGGACATCCGCATGCCGGTCATGGATGGCTACGCAGCCACACGGGCCATACGCGCCCGGGAAAATGCTGCGGGAGCGGCCCATGTTCCCATTCTGGCGCTGACAGCCGACGCGCTCAAGGATGAGGTCCTTAAAACGCTGGCCGCGGGCTGTGATGAGCATCTGACCAAACCCATACGGAAAGCGGACCTTCTGGCCGCCATTTCACGCTACGCGCCTTCGGAAAGGAAGGTCAGAAATGCTTGAGCTGAGAGTCATGATTGTAGAAGACAGTCAGGAAACCATCCAGCTGCTGGAGCGGCGCCTTCAAAAGGCCTGCGCCCTGCTCAAGATACTTACCTTTCAGAATGCCAG
>CAZIQJ010000252.1:0-2874 GCA_964541285.1 uncultured bacterium
CTTCAGCGGAGGCGGCAAGTTCTTCCGGCCCGCGTTTCTCCACCGGGTACACAAAAACCGTGTGAAAAGTATTCGGCCCCAGATTCAGCTCGGCGCGCCGTGGGTCCCAGCGGCGGACGACCAGCTTGGCCAGCATCTGTGCTGTGTCCTGCAGGCATTGAAAATACCGGATGATAAAGTTCCGGGAATAGCGGTCAAAGTTGTAATAGCTGCTGCCGTTTTGCCAGTCCATGTACTTGACCATGTCTTTCAGGTCATTGCCTTCAAAAATGGAAAACAGCGCGGTCCTGGGTTTGTTCTTCAGGCCATAGCGTTTGAAAACTTCCAGGTATTGAAAAGGTCCGTACCAGCCCATGCCGTAGTTCGCGGTTTTCAGGCCGCTGGTCTTTTCCAGAATGGCCGCAAAAGTGTCGTCATTGTTTACCCCGACTTCCATGTAGGAATCCCCCAGGACCACGATGTCCGCCGGCGCTTCGCCGTATTTATTGCGGAAGCCGTTGATATCGTACTGCGCGTGGTAGGGAACGGGCTTGAACGTGGATTCGGTAAAAAGCCCGCGGATGTCGCCTTCGAAAACCCCGTCATAGCGGAAATTGGGTTTGACGCGGAGTACCAGGGAAGGGTCCTTGATGTAACGTTCCTTGAGCGCGTAATAAAGCACCTTGTTCAGGCCGAGCTTCGGCGGAAGTCCGGGCATGAGTTCAAACGCGCAGAAAAGCAGGAAAGTCGTGAAGACGAGCGATGCAAGCACAAGGCCCGCGCGTTCAATCAGAGGAAAGGTTTTCATGAGTTCCGGCCGGCAGTTAGCATTCGATCTGGATGAGTCCGTATGTTAATATATTAATATTCTTTAATTATATAACATACGGACGGAACGGTGAGCAATTTGTCTTTTCCCGGAAAACGGCTGGATCTCATGGGCCTTCCCGTGGACTGCGTGTCGGTGGAGGATATCCATGCGTTCATGCAGGACGTGATTTCAAAAAAAGCCAAGGCCCTGGTCCTGAACGTCAATATTCATTGCGTGGTCCTGGCGCTTAAAAATCCCTGGCTTTTTGAGTTTTTAAAAAAAGCCGAGCTGATTTTCTGCGATGGCGACGGAGTGCGCTGGGGGTTGCAGCTGTTGGGCCGCCAGCCTCCTCCCAAGGTGACTTATGACCGCTGGATCTGGCAGCTGGCGGAGTGGTGCGAGGGCCGTGGATACCGCCTGTTTTTTCTGGGTGCGAAACCCGGGGTGGCCCGCGAGGCTGCGGAGCGGCTCAAGGCCCGTTATCCCGGGCTTCAGATTGCAGGGGCTGAGCACGGGCATTTCAGGCATGAAGGCCCGGAAAACGAAGAAATGATCGCTCGGATTCAGGCCGCGCGTGCCGATATCTTAATCCTGGGCTTTGGCATGCCTCTGCAGGAGAAATGGCTGGCACAGAATGCCGCGAGGGTGGATGTCCGCATTTTTCTGACCGGCGGAGCGGTTTTTGATTACGCTGCCGGGCGCGCGCGCAGGGCGCCGGAATGGATGATTAAAAGCCATCTGGAATGGCTGTACCGGGTCATCCGTGAGCCGCGCAGGCTCTTTATGCGTTACGCTCTTGAAATTCCGTACTTTTTTTACAAAATTCTTCAAACACGGATCTGTAAAGGCAAATGAGACGTTCTTCCGTAGGTTCATGGGCGATGCGGTCTTTTCTGGTCGCTCTTCTTGATTTTCTTGCCATCCTGCTGGCTTTGCTGGTGGGCTACTGGCTTTGGATCAAATTTCCGTGGCATGGGAATTATCAGTTTTTTTCCGAGTACGCGCAGGCCCTCTGGATCCTTCCGCTTCTGGCCCTTGTGGTTTTCAAGCTGGTTGGACTTTACAAGCCTGAGGCCGGGCTGGTCGGCGTCGAAGAGCAAAGCCTTATCTTTAAAGGCATCTGGATTGTTTACGCCTGCGGTTTCGCAATCTCGTTTTTTTACCGCGACGTTTCTTTTTCGCGCCTGGCTGTTTTTTACTCGGTTTTTTTTGCGGTCTTTTTTGTCACGCTTGAACGCTACATTATCCGCTGCTTTTTTGAATGGCTCAACCAGCAGGGGATCGGCGTCCGCAATGTGCTGATTTATGGCGCCGGGTATCACGGCCAGCGTCTTGAGAGGTGGATCCGCCAGTCGCCCAAACTCGGTATCCACGTTGTCGGCTATCTGGATGACAACACGGAAAAGCTGGTCAAGAAGACCGAGTTTTCAAAAATCCTTGGAGGTTTTGAAAACCTGGCTGAAGTCGCGGAGAAATACCAGGCCCGTATTCTTTTTATCGCCCACCGCAAACTGGACGAGGAAGATGTTCTGGGTATTTTCCACCGCTGCCGCGAACTGGGCATCCGCTGCTGGATCATTCCTTCGCTTTATCAGTTCCATGTTGAGCGCGCCGAGCTTTCCAACATTGGCGGTATTCCGCTGGTTGGTTTTCGTGACGGCCTGAGCCTCCGCTATTACATTGTTTTCAAAAGAGGCCTGGACATCATCCTCTCGTTGCTTTTGATGCTGGTTGCCCTGCCTGTCGCCGGGGCGATCATCCTGCTGATCCAGACCACTTCTCCCGGAGTGCCTGTTTTTTTCAGGCAGGTGCGCGTAGGCCTGGGGGGAAAGCATTTCATGCTTTATAAATTCCGCACGCTGAAGCCTGGTTTTAAAAATCAGGACGTTTCGCCGGAACTGCTCAAAAATGGCGGCAAGGCCGGTCCGGACGCGGTCCTTCCCATGGGCGCATTCCTGCGGCGCAGCGGACTGGATGAACTGCCGCAGCTGTGGAATGTGCTGCGGGGAGACATGAGTCTGATCGGCCCACGCCCTGAAATGCCCTTTATTGTTGAAAAATACGGACCGCTGGAACGCGAGAGG
>CAZIQJ010000253.1:0-2870 GCA_964541285.1 uncultured bacterium
TTTTATTGCCGGCAACTGGAAAATGTTCATTACGTCGCGCGAGGCCGCAAACCTTGTGCAGACCATCAAGGCCGGAGTGGCCCGCGCCAATGACGCTCATATCGTCGTTTGCCCGCCGTTCACTTCTCTGGCCGCGGTCGGTCCGCTTCTTGAAGATTCTCCGCTTGAGCTCGGCGCGCAGAACATGCATCCGGAAACCGAAGGCGCTTTCACCGGTGAAATTTCTCCGGTCATGCTCAAGGACCTTAACTGCCGCTACGTTATCCTCGGCCACTCGGAACGCCGCCAGTACTTCAAGGAAACCGATGACTTCATCAACGAAAAGGTCAAGACCGCGCTGAAATACAGCCTGGTTCCGATCCTTTGCGTGGGCGAAACTCTTGATGAAAGAAACGCCAAGCAGCAGTTTGAGGTCGTGAAAAAGCAGTTTGATGAATCGCTCAAGGACATCACAAAGGAAGAAATGCCCAAAATCGTCCTGGCCTATGAACCGGTTTGGGCCATCGGGACGGGGAAGACAGCCACTCCTGAAATCGCGGAACAGATGCAGTCTTACATCCGCCGCCTGCTCAAGGAAAAATACAGCGACGAAACCGCAAACCGCGTTCCGATCCTTTACGGCGGAAGCGTCAAGCCTGACAATATCGGCGAGCTGATGAAAAAACCGAACATTGACGGCGCTCTGGTGGGCGGGGCTTCGCTGAAAGCTGAATCCTTTGTTCAGATTGTTCTTAATGCATTGTCCACGGTCACCGCAGAGGCTTCCAAATGATTACAACTCTCGTCGTTATCCTTCACGTCATTGTCTGCCTTGTCCTGATCTTCGTAATTCTGGTTCAGGGAGGACGCGGCCAGGGAATCACCGGCCCTTCATTCGGCAGCGGTAACGTGCAGTCCCTTTTTGGAACCCGCGCGGCTGACTTTTTAACCAAAGCCACGTCAGTCTCCGCCATCTGCTTTCTTTTCACCTGCATTGCCCTGAACATTATCGAAACCCGCAAAAGCAAAAGTTTGCTTGAAGCCAGCAGGCCTGCGGCCCCTGTGGACGTGGACGCCATCCGCAAGGCGCTTGAGAAGGTCAAGGAAGGCAAGCCTGTTGAACCTGTGGTTCAGGGCGGCGCTCTTCCCGTTCAAGGCTCAGCCGATGCGCAGGCCGCGGTTAATAAACTTGTAGCTGAGGCCCAGACGAAAGCCGTTGAGGCCCAGACCGCCGCTGCAGGTGCCGTCTCTGCCGCCACAACTGCCGCCACAGCGACAACCGCCGCAGCATCAGGCGATGCGCAGAAGAAAAGCTGACCTTTTTTCTTTAAGCACCTCGTCTTATTCAGGCGGCCGTCATGCTGTCGCCTGAGCCTGTAGTTCCGCCGCCTTCATCTTCCATCCGCTACATCAAAGGCATCGGCCCCAAGCGCGCTCTTGCGCTTGAGAAAATGGGGATCCGCTCCGAGCGCGACCTGTTCTATCTTTTTCCCCGCCGTCATGAAGACCGCAGTAAATTCGGAAAAATCGCGGAAATCCAGCCAGGGGACACCAAAACCTTTACGGGAGAAATCCTGGCCGTCAGCCTGAAGCGGTTCCGCAGGATCTCCATGCTCGATGTCACGGTAGGAGACGACACCGCCACCATCCATGCCATCTGGTTCAACCAGCCTTATTTAAAAAATTACTTTCAGCCGGGACAAAAGATCATTCTTTACGGGCGCGCGGACTGGAAACAGAACCGCGTCCAGATTTCATCGCCTGATTATGAAATCATGGATTCAGAGGACGAGTTCGCGCCGATTCATACCGGAAGAATCGTGCCGATTTACCCTCTCAGCCAGGGACTGTTTCAGAAATCCCTGCGGCAGGTCATGCATGAACTTGTAGACACAAGGCTGGAGCAGAATGTTCAGGAATATCTTCCCGCAGACTTCAGGGCCGCGCACAACCTCCCCGGACTGGCTGAATCGATCCGCCAGATGCACTTTCCGGAGTCAGCTGAGAAACTGGCGGAAGCGCGGCGCAGAATTGTTTTTGATGAGTTCCTGATGCTTCAGATGACCCTGCTTTCCAAAATGAAAGCCCTGAAGCTCAAATACCAGGCATTTCCCATTCAAACCGGGGGATTTCTTGAAGAGTTTCTTAAAACCCTGCCATTCAAGCTGACTTCCAGCCAGGCCAGGGTGCTTTCGGAAATCGCGGAGGATCTTTCGAAAAGCTTTCCGATGAACCGTCTTTTGCAGGGCGATGTAGGGTCCGGAAAAACAGCCGTGGCCGCAGCCGCGATGTTCCTGACCGCAAAAAATAAAAAACAATCCGCGTTCCTGGTTCCGACAGAGATTCTGGCCGAACAGCATTATCAATCTCTTCTCCCGCTTTTTGAATCCCGCAAAATCAAAATGGCGCTTTTGAGCGCCAACACGCCCGCGCCGAAAAAGGAGCGGCTTCTGGCGGAACTGAAGCAGGGAAAAATCGATATCCTGATCGGGACTCATGCCATTCTCCAGGAAGGCGTCAAATTCAGGGAGCTCGGCCTGGCCGTCATTGACGAGCAGCATAAATTCGGCGTGCATCAGCGGGGGAAGCTGCTGGAATCCAATCCGCCGCGGACAGAGCCGGGGGCTTCGAAGTCTGCCAGGCCTGGCGAGGCCATGGGGTTCAGGCCTCATCAGCTGGTCATGACAGCGACGCCGATTCCGCGCACCCTGGCCTTGACTGTTTACGGGGACCTGGATCTTTCAACGCTTCGCGAACTGCCCGCAGGGCGCATTCCGATCAAAACCTACTGGGTCCCGCGCAAAAAGCAGAAAGACATGCTTGCTTATATCCGCAAAAAAGTAGAAGCCGGAGAGCAGGCATTTTTTATTTTCCCCATGATCGAGGAGTCT
>CAZIQJ010000254.1:0-1297 GCA_964541285.1 uncultured bacterium
ATTTGCCTGCGGAACCATTTGGGTACGGATGTTTACCGGAAGCTTTTGGAGCCGGAATCCGGCAGGCATATTCCGGTGATTTTTACGACGGGCGGGGCTGTGGCCGGCGGCAGTCCGGAAAATAAAAGGGTTTTGCGTGAAGACACCTACTCATTCATGGAAAAACCCATCGAGTTTGGAAAACTGAGTGAGGAAATCAACCGGCTTCTCAAGACTGAAAAGTGAAAGGGTTCCTCCTGGTTTGATGAAAACTAAAATTCTGGTCGTGGATGACGAATGGGCGATTCTCGAGCTGCTGAAAACAAAGCTCGGAAAGCGCGGTTATTCCGTTACGGGCGCCAGCAATGGAAAGGAATTCAAACGCCTTGCCTTTGAGGTCAACCCGGACCTTTTGATTCTTGATATCTGGCTCGGAAACCAGGGCGGAGGCCCTCAGCTTTACGACGAGGTCATCAGGGCCGGATTTAATCCGGACGTGCCTGTGATTTTTATCAGCGCTCTGGTGGAGGAAGGGCATCCTCCCACGCGAGCTCCGCATGGCGGGCGGTTTGCTCTTTACGGCAAACCCCTGGATTTTGATCTTTTACTCGATGATATCCGCCGTCTGACAAGCAATGACGGAGCCGTCGGGCAGGAAAATTTCAGGATCAAAGAAAAAAAAGGAGGGGCGAATGAAAATAACCCGAGTGATCGCAGCGGGAATTCTATTTCTGATGGCGGGGCTGACGGCGGTTTCTCCGGCTTTGGGTCAGATGATCCAGGGGGAAGTCACGGAAGTTAACACCGGGGATCAATCCCTCCGTATTGCGCGGATGGATCCACAAAGCAAGTCCGCGGAGCCGGAGAGTATCAAGGTGTACTTGTCCGCGGACACGAAGCTTGAAGGACTTGCAGGCCTTGATGAATTGCGTCCCGGGGACGAGGTCTGGGCTGAAGTCTCCAGAGATGCCCGTGAGTCCTGGCTGGCTTTGAGCCTCCGACTGGACAAGGTGGACATCAAAGACCCCGGGGATGCAGCCGCTGCTGCCAAGGCGAGCAGTATCCGTTGATTTTTAAAGTTCAAAAGTGAGGCGAAGGGCATTGGAAAGGAGCTGTCATGAAAAAATGTATGCATGAAAAAGAGGAGAAAAGAAAAACAGCCATTGCGGCGGCAATTTTAATTTTTTTTGTGCTTGTCTGCGGATGCGCCCGTGAGTCCAGGTCGGTGCGCACAGAAACGGTGGGAAGTCCCAGCGGAACGCAGACCGTGATTGTGGAGAAAGAAACCGTAAAAAAGGAAGGCCACAGCCACACCGGC
>CAZIQJ010000254.1:1307-2864 GCA_964541285.1 uncultured bacterium
CATTCTGGGCGGCGCGCTTCACGTAGTTGGGGAAATCATCGCGTTTCCCTTTGAGGTTATTGCCGGGGCCTTCCGGTTTATTTTTTAAGTGGAAGAACTAACACAAGGAGGCGAACATGAAGATCAAGGAAAGCGGTACCTGGGGAAAGAAGAGTGTGGGCGGAGAAGTTTGCAGAAACTGCGGAATGGCGCAGAGCGAATGGAAAGGCAACCAGGGCCAGGGCTGGTGGATGAGCGAGGGTGAGCCTTACTGCTGCGAAGGCTGCGCCAGAACCCGCGGCTGCACCTGCGCGGATGATAATGCGTAAGAAGTAAAGAAAGAGCCGTCTGCGGATTTTTTAAATTCCGGGCCACCCGGTTTCGTTCAGGGATTTATATCTTACGGGTTGACTTCTGTTCGTCAAGATAGCAAAATGCTGACGGGTCCAGGGAAACCTGGAGGTTAAATCGATTGATGGTCGGGCCGCCATCTGTAAAAATCAGATGGCGGTGTGTGTCTTTTTGCCGCAGCGTGAGGTGTTGATGAAAATCACATTGCGTCTTATCTTTTCTCTCCTTTTAACAACTGCTGCTGTAGTTGTTGCCTTCTCTTATTTTCAGACCCGCGTTGAGGAAAGTCGTTTAAATGAGGATCTGAGTCTTCGCGCTCGACTTGTAGCTAAGAGCTTCAAGGAGGCGATAGAGCCTTTTATTGAACAGACAGATCAGCCGGAACGTATCCGCCTTTTTATTGAAAAATTCAGGGGGCATACGCGTCTTATCGGTACTCTTGTGGCCTTTAAAAATGGGGAGATGCTGTCATTTCCCGACGCATTGAGAGATGATGAGGTTTTTCAGAAAGAGACGGCCCAGGCAGTTGCCCTGAATGAACCGGTTGAGTGGACTGGTAAATGGAGGGGCAAGCCTGTTTATTTTTACGCGCTTCCTATTGAGAAGGACGGTATTCATGCGGGGGCGCTGGGTGTGGTCCATGACCGCAGTTATATTATTCGGCGTATCCGCGATTCCTGGAAGCGGCTGGGGTTGACTTTCTCTCTCCTTGCTTTCATTTTGTCTCTTACAACACTTCTCGTCATCCGCTGGAGCATTACGGGGCCGATCGCGAAAATTGCAGATTTCATCAAGAAGGCCACAGGCGGAGAGATTCCTGCCCCTGGGGAATCTGAAAAAAAAGGAGAGATCGAAAAGCTTTCGTCGGCCGTCCGGTACATGGCCTCCAATCTGAAAGCCGCGCGGCTGGACCTCGCAGAGCAGTCCCGCATCGCGAACGCCGAGGGCGCATTCTGGAGCAAGGAACGCCTTAAGGACTATCTTCAGACAAGGCTGGATGGCAAACGGCTTTTCGTGATTGCTAACCGCGAGCCGTATATTCACACAAAAAAAGGAAACGTGGTGGAGTGCATCACTCCCGCCAGCGGTGTGGTCACCGCGCTGGATCCTGTCATGCAGGCGACCGGAGGAATGTGGATTGGACATGGCGCGGGGGACGCTGACAGGGAAAATGTGGATGCCAGGGATCAACTGCGGGTTCCGCCCAAAAAACCTTCTTACACGCTG
>CAZIQJ010000255.1:0-2821 GCA_964541285.1 uncultured bacterium
AATTAATCGTCTCAACCGTAGCGGTCGTGGCCGCATTGTCATAAGCGAAAAAAGCACCGCCGAATGAAGCGCCGCCAAACTGGTTGAAAGTCAGGGTTCCAAACGTGGGAGACGCCATGTTGACGCCCACGCTGTTAAAATTGTTCGTGCTCGCAAAACCCGTCAGCGTCGGGCGGTTGCCAAGGCTGTCAACAGGAATGGTAGTGACCGCAGGATTGCTGTTATCAAAATCCTTGCTGGGCACGAAAGCAAACTTGCCCCAGTCCACGTTCAGGTGCGTGGCGTTCTGAACACCTTCCAGAACGAACGCAATGGACTGAATTTTCGTAACATCCACTTCATCAAACGCCGAAGCCAGAATCTTGTACTTGCGGCCAAAAGTGGTGATGTTCGTAAGCTTTACCTTGTCCTTCTTGCCGGTGTTGTCCGTCACTTCAAGAAGAATGCTGGTAATGCCGTCCGGGCTGTCCAGCTGGAAAACCATGCCGCTCGGGAAAGCCGAGTTCAAGCTGATGGTTTCAACCGTCGTGGTCGTGGCGGGATTATCGTAATTCAGGAAAGCGCCGCCAAAAGACGTGGGGTTGAATTGAGTGAAGGTCAAAGTCGAAAAGGTCGCGGAAACCTGATTGTTGCTCACCGAGCTGAAGTCATTGCTGGCAAAGCCCGTGAACGCAGGACGATTCCCCTGGCTGTCCGTAGGGATCTGGGTAATCGCCGGGTTGGTATTGTCAAAATCAACGGGAGGAATGTACGCGAAATCGCCCCAGCTGAAATTCAGGGTCTTATTGATCAGCTGACCTTCGGTCACGATGGCGATCGACTGAATTTTGGTCGTATCGATTTCATCGAAATTGCTGGCAAGGATCTTCCAGCGGCGGCCCGTTGAATCAATCTGCTTCAGACGGACGAAATCTTTTTTGTTGGTGTTATCGGTCAATTCAAGCTTCACTTCGCTCACGCCCGTTCCCCCGTCATTGAGCTCAAGCACAAGGCCGGAAGGGAAAGACGTATCGAAATTGATGAACTCCACCACCGAAGTCGTCGCCAGGTTGTCATAATTCAAAAAGGCGCCGCCAAAGGACGTGGGGTTGAACTGCTTAATAGAAAGAGAGCCGTCAGTCTTGGAAGTCATGGTCGCGGTCACGGAACTGAAGTCATTGCTGGCAAAGCCCGTGAACGTAGGACGAAGACCATTAGGATCCGCAGGAACCGTCGTAATGGAAGGATTGGTTCCATCCGGATTCAGGCTGGGATCAAAAGCCAGACCACCCGTGTTGATCGTCATCAGACCGGTAGACGGGGCCTGAGAATCAAACACGAAGTTGATTTCCTTAATATGAGTCATGTCAATGTTGGGATTGTTGGAAAGAAGGGACGTCTTGGGGATGTCCTTCTGGACAAAACTGGTTCCAATGTTGGTCAGGCGAACCTTGGCAACACGGCCTGTGGTGTCTTTAAACTCCACAAAGTTACACGTCACACCAACGGAAGCGCAAAGCGTGTCATTCCTCTTCACTTCGAAGCTGTATTTCGAAAGACCGCTCAAGTCCACAAACCCGGCAGTGGTGTTGGCCCAGGTAATGACGGAACCGACAAAGCTGCCGTTTGAAGTGTCATAGGTAATTGAATAATTGGAAGAGCTGGCCTGATCAATAGAAACCGTGCCGGCCGGGCTGAGAGAAGCAAAGCTGGTAAGTTTCGGAAGCCCGCTGAAAACAGTGGGCGGATCGGAGCGCCACAATTCAATAAGTTCAGGGTCTTCAGTTTCCGAGGCCTTGATGATTTCATTCACAGTCTGCAGGGCGGACTGGGCCGGGTCATAATAGCTTTCAATCTGGCCGATCAAATCGCCGGCCGCAACAACTTCCTGGCCGTCCGGGTTACCGTCGAGATTATCGAAACGGACCGCGTCGAGCTGTTCCTGATTGTCCTTGTTAAGGCTGATGACATATTCCTCGCTGCGATCTTCACCGCGGGCAAGCGCGCGTTCCTTGGCGCCTTCAATATCTTCAAGGCTGGCGTAAGTCTGTCCAACGGACTGCTTATGAAGGACAAACGAAGCCGCCTTATTAATGAGATCCCCAAAAGCCCTCGTGAGGCTCAGAGAGTTTTCCTCATGGCTTGTGAAAAGAAGAATAACTCCCTGAACCACAGCGAGTCCGTATTCCCAGGTCTGCCGTCCCAGTTCTACGAGATTTTCATAAGTAATTTTTTCAACCGCCCGAATCGCGAGGCCTTTGGCCTGATTCAAATAATTAAGAACCTGATCAAAAGTTCCGGGCTTGTTTTCACCGGCATTGTCAGCCGTGACAGCGGGGGTCTGTTCGGTCGCAGCCAGTTTGGTTTCTTCGGATTTCTTTTCTTCTTCCTTCGTGTCGCTGCTTTTAACGGGGGTCAAAACAGCGTCATCGCCGGAAAGAAAATCGAGAGCGGTCTTGGGAGCTTCCACTTCAACCTGAGCAGCAGACTGCTCGGCTTCCTGCTCCTCAACCGTCTGGACCTGTGAGTATTTCTGTAAAGGATCAGCGCTCGGAACCGCCTGAGCGTAAAGAGCCACCTGATTATAAAAAAAGCAAAACGCGGCGAAACCCGCTACACACTTTCTAAAGCTGACTTGTTTCATTTGTAAACCCTCCCCCGAAGGAATGTGAATTTGAGATGTGGAAGTATAACGCCTTACTAAAGAAGTGTCAAGTTTCCTAACCCTTTTAATACCATTAAATTAAGCTTCTTTTAATGTTAAAATAAGTCGCTTTAATTAGCATTAGATAACACCCTGAAACTCCAAAGAATAGCCTTGGCGGGAATAAAAAAATGAAAG
>CAZIQJ010000256.1:0-2815 GCA_964541285.1 uncultured bacterium
CCACCATCGGGGTCGGTTATCCAAAGGGGCCGGACATCGTTAGGGCGCGCATTCTTACCACCTTTTTCGCGCGCAATGCTTTTGAAGATGGCAGCTTGCAGGAAAACTTCTATCGCGTGGAGCGCGGCGCGCGTTTTGAAGTCATGAACCTTAATTTGGAAATCGGCGCTGAGCCGCATGACGGCGAAGTCCGTTATCAGGATGTCACTTTTGTTTCTCGGAACACCAATAACGCTGTGACCGTGCTGACTTACATGGCCAAAGTGACCAACCCTGATAAATTCAATTATTGGTTCGCAAACACAGGCCAATATTTTAATTCCCGTGAAGGTATTGGTCTTTTTAACGAACATCCCACCTCGTTGGCCATCGGTATTCATACAGCTTATAACATGCTGAGCGCCATGGTGCCGGTGGCTTTGACCCAGGAGAATTTGCTGAACGCCTATTATGGGTATGGCTCAGAATATTCTGACAAAATCATCACGGGCGGCGAAGGATTGCTTGGAGCTTACGGCGGCGGTCCCGACGTTTTCCCCGTGACATTCAGCCACGGGGTTGTGAACCGGATCTTTGACGGGTCTTTCAATGTTTCAGGCGGTTCAGCGCACAGCGGAAATTTCACGATGGATATCCGCGATGGCTCCGTGACCATCAAGGATATCAAATATCCAGTTTCGGTACCGGTAGGTAATGGGGTCCAGGCCACGATTTCAAAGTTTGGTGACGGCTTGTATGACTACATACTTGAAATTGTAGACAGCCAGGGCAATGTTATTGAAACCTACAAAGGCGTGCGCCCCATGACCATTGTGGACAATGTCGTGCGCGTTCTTCTTCCTGAAGATGAAAAGCGAACGATCAAAATGATCTCTTTGATTGGCAATCTTCCTGCCATGCAAAGTTCACACCAGGGGGTTTTTATTGAAACCTTTGGGCCGAATGGGACGTCTTCCGACCATTACGTTGTCCGGGCCGGCAAGCTGGAGCTCGTGGGCATGGCCAATGACCTGATCGAACCGGATCCGGCGCTGATCGGCATTAACCGGATCATTCCAAGCTACCGTGAACAGATTGGCGCGAATGGGGAGCGTCTCATCCGCGTGCAGGCTGGTAAAAAGATCATGGAGTTTGTGATTACCAGGGTCAATAACGTTCTTGAAGGCACCATTAAGATGTATAACGTGGGTGAAACACAGCCTTACGAGATCCATCTTTTTGATCCGCAGGCCAATCCGCCGCAGTATGACCGCGATAGCAACAACCGCGCGACGCGGATTGTAGTCCTTACAAAGAAGGGAAGAAAGCTTCTAATCACCATCCTGGATGACGATATTCTTGTAGAAGGATAATTCTCCTGCTTAAAAAAGGGCCTGCAGCCTCGCGCCGCAGGCCCTTCTTTTTTCCCCTCTTTCTTCTTTTTATCTTATAATCACCGCCATGTTTTCATGGTTTTTGTCCTCATTCCTGATCCTTTCGCTTGGCTTCTGGCCGTTCGGCACCGGCCGCAAAGGCGCTGAAATCAAAAAATCGTCGCTTGAAATTCCGCAGGGCGCCGATCTCCAGAATTATCAAAGTGTCAAAATCTCGCTTGGAAATTTTCCTTCCGTGACTGTGTCCACGACAGGACCATTTGAGGTGTTTGATAAAAACAGCCGCATGCTTTTCAATGGCCTGAAGCTCGCCCCTACGCAGGTCATTCCGACCGCGACTGGCGTGCAGATGGGCGGGGAAAATTTCAAGGACGCTCCGGTTGTCATACGGACCTACGGGCTACTGCGTGTGGGTGGTAAGTCCTATCGTGACGGCCTTAGGTTCTGGCGGGAAAGCAGCAGCAAGCTGCTGGTGGTCAATGAGATTTCCATGGATGACTATCTGCGGGGCGTGCTGCCGCTTGAAACCAGCGCGTCCTGGCCCCCGGAGGCACTCAAGGCCCAGGCTGTGGCTTCAAGGACCTATGCTCTTTTCAAGGCCATTGAAAAGAAGAATGAAAAATTTGCCATGTCCAAGGACGTGCTCAGCCAGGTCTACGGAGGCAAAAGCTCGGAAAGGCCGGAAACAAGCCAGGCGGTGGAAGATACTCGCGGCCAGGTCCTGACTTCCGGCGGGAAAATTTTTCCTGCCTACTTTCATTCCACATGCGGGGGCAAGACCACGCACGCGGAATATGTGTGGGATGTGGAGCCGCACAAGTCCCTGCGTGGCGTGGAGTGCAAGTTTTGCTGGGAGTCCAAGCATTACACATGGCGAACGGAATTTACGCGCGCGGAAATCCAGAAAAAGCTGAAAATCAAGGGTGTGAAAATGGGTACTATCCGCGGCATCCAGATTGGTGAGATGGATTCAAGCGGGAGGGCGCGCAGTTTTATTGTGGTGCATGACGAAGGCCAGATCAAGTTTCACTCCAATGATTTTCGCATCTGGCTGGACCCGGGAAAATTCAAAAGCACCATGGTTACAAACATTGAAAAAACCCCTAGCGGGTTTTTATTTCAGGGGAAGGGCTGGGGGCACGGCGTTGGACTGTGCCAGTTCGGCATGCGTCAGCTCGGAAAATTAGGCTATACCTATCAACAGATTCTGGAATATTATTACCCCGAATCCAAAATCACGACACTGTAGAAGGTTCACCTTAAAAAGTCACAGTGTCGTACTAAATCATCGGATTTAGTACGCAGTTGTAATGAAAGCATGCCGCTGCGCCCGCCCTAAAGGGCGGCTGGCAACGTAGGGCCTGCAAATGGAATTTCCGACAGGTTTGCGTTTAATTTTCAACGCAACAATCCATGCGCCCGTAGCTCAATTGGATAGAGCG
>CAZIQJ010000257.1:0-2802 GCA_964541285.1 uncultured bacterium
GGCCATCACCGCCGTTCATTATGTTCAGGACCATATCAAATATTCTCTTCAGGCAAAAAATCCTGAAAACACGTTCTGGTATTTCACCATTGACCAGGTCTTTCACCTGCTTTTTATTTCCACGGTTTTCCTGCTGCCCGCAAGCCGCGAAATCCTCAGCCTTGGAAGCGGGAAGCTCCACAAACTTTATGCCAGCAATACCCTGACGCTTCTTTTGATCGTTTTTATCGGAGTGACTTTTAAAAGCAGCTATTTTCTCCACAGCTTCCGGAAAACTTTTATGCCGCGGGCCAGCCGCCAGGACCACTTCATCACCAGCTTTGAAATGGCCTGGGCGCTTTTTGAAAGAACATGGATCCTGGGATGTTTTCTGGTTCTGTCCCCCTTATCTCTTTCGCTTTCAGTCATCCCCGGAATTTTCCGTCCGCTTTCACCGAAACTACGCAATCTTCCTGATTTTATAATGAGCTATGTTTACGCCGCGGCCGCGGGCCTGATTTTCCGGCACTGGATTCCCCTGTGAGACAAAAGTCGCGCAAAACAGGAACCATCCTGAAGAAAGTCCAGGCTTCGCTTGACGCAACGCAGACCGTACAGAACCTTAAAAAGGTGCTGGCCCTGAACGCCAAGATCAACTCCACGCTGAACCTGGATGAGCTGCTTGGAATTTTGATGAATACCGCGGCCGAGGTCATGAACGCGCACGCCGCTTCCCTGATGCTGATGGACGCGTCAGGCGAAAAACTGATTTTCAAGGTGGCTCTGGGCTGCAAGGCCAACACACTGAAGGAAAGTTTCACGGTCAATGTCGGTGAAGGTATTGCCGGGGCCGTGGCCAAAACCGGCGAAGCCTTAATCGTCAATGACACAGCCAAGGACAAACGCTTCGCAAAGCGGTTCGATAAATCGACAGGCTTTCAGACCAAAGCTATTTTGTGCGTACCCATGCGCGCCAAAGAAAAAATTATCGGCGTCCTGGAAGCCATCAACCCCATCCGCAAGACGGGCTTCAGCGAAAATGACCTTTCCCTTTTCCAGACTTTCGCGGACCAGGCCGCGATCGCGGTGGAAAATGCGCGCATGCATACCGAGCTCGTGGTCCAGGAAAAAACAAAGCAGGAACTCCGCATCGCGCATGATATCCAGCAGAATTTCCTGCCCGATCTTGCCGGGCATCCTTTTGGAATCAAAGTCGCGGCCAAGAATCTTCCGGCGCGCGACGTAGGCGGCGATTTTTATGATGTCATCAGAACATCGGAAAATAAAATCAACATCGTTATCGGTGACGTTTCCGGCAAAGGCGTTCCGGCCGCGCTTTACATGGTGCGCGCTATTTCCGAATACAGGTTTCTGGCTTCCAAAACCGCGTCCGCCGGAGAAATGGTCACGCGCCTGAATGAATCGCTTGCAAAAAACAGCCCGTTCGGCATGTTCGTGACGCTGCTCTATCTGGTCATCGACACCTCGAAGAAAACCGTTTCCTATGTTTCCGCGGGCCATCACCCCATCCTGCGGCGGCGCGTATCCGGGCAGATTGAATCGCTTGAAAACGCGGGCGGGCTGCCGGCAGGGCTTGACGCTGAAGCGCGCTATGAAGAAAACACCGTGGCGCTTGATTCCGGCGACCTTCTTTTCACTTACACCGACGGCTTGATTGAAGGCCGGAACCGGCAGGCCGAGGAATACGGCCTGGCCCGGCTTGAAAAAGACCTGGCAGAGGCGCGCAAAGGCGCGGACGGATCTTCCGAAGACATTCTGGCCGCGCTCCAGAAATTTTCGCAGGGCGCGCCCGCGCACGACGACACCACAGTCCTGGCGGTTGAAATTCCATGAGCATGACCCGGAAAAGATTTTTGTCTTTTGCGCCTTTTCTTGTTCTGGCCGCGGTCCTGGCCCTCCGCATATTTTTTTCCGGCGCCCTTGAAGAAGTTTCCCTGAAAATTTTTGACCGCTTTCAAAAATGGAAGCCGCGCGTTTACCAGGAAACCGCCGCGCTCTTCGCGGACATTGACGACGCTACCCTGACGCGTCTCGGCCAATGGCCCTGGCCCCGCACGCTGGTGGCGGATCTGGTCACACGCCTGCAGGATGCGGGCGCGGCCGCCATCGTCTTCGACATTGTGTTCGCGGAACCGGACCGCACCAGCCCCGCAAATATCCTGGAGCTGTGGCCCAAAAACACGGATATCGAATCGCTGGCCCCGAAACTCAAGGCGCTGCCCGATCATGACGCGGTGCTGGCACAAACCATTCAAAATGCCCCGGTGGTCACGGGTTTTATCCTCACGTCCAAAGACAATGGGCAGAAACCTCTGGCCAAGGCGGGTTTCGCTTATTCCGGCGATGACCCTAAAACTTTTCTTCCGGTTTTTCGCGGCGCAGTCAACAATCTTTCAATTATTGAAAAAAATTCCAAAGGAAACGGCAGTTTTAATTTCCTGGCCGAAGACGACGGCATTATCCGGCGAGTGCCGGTCCTGTTCCGCTGCGGTGAAGCCCTGTACCCTTCTCTTTTCGCGGAAGCCCTTCGCGTGGCCCAGGGCGCTTCGGCTTACATGGTGCGCTCCTCAGGCTCCAGCTCAGAAATGAATTTTGGAGAACGCACGGGAATCGTCAATATCAAGACCGGAAACCTTGTTATCCCCACGGACGCGCAGGGAAAAATGTGGCTTTACGACACCGGCGTACAAAAAGAACGCTCCCTGCCTGTCTGGAAAATCTTTGAAAAAGATTTTGATCCTGAAACTGTGAACGGAAAGATCATTTTTCTGGGCTCCAGCGCTTCAGGCCTTAAAGACCTGC
>CAZIQJ010000258.1:0-2800 GCA_964541285.1 uncultured bacterium
CTTCAACAGCCTTGTCGATGCCGCGCTTCAGTGCCGTGGGGTTGGCGCCCGCGGTCACGTTCTTCAAACCTTCACGGTAAATGGCCTGCGCAAGCACGGTGGCGGTGGTGGTTCCGTCGCCCGCGGTGTCGGAAGTTTTAGAGGCAACTTCCTTGACCATCTGCGCGCCCATGTTTTCATAGGGTTCTTCAAGTTCGATTTCCTTGGCAACCGTGACACCGTCCTTGGTGATGGTCGGGGAACCGAATTTCTTTTCAATGACCACGTTGCGGCCTTTGGGGCCAAGAGTGACTTTTACTGCGTCCGCAAGCTGGTCTACGCCCTTCTGGATTGCACGCCGTGCGTCTTCGTCAAACAAGAGTTGTTTTGCCATGTTATTTCTCCTTTTTTAGTTTTGAAAATGAAAGTATTGCGGATTTTCCTGACTTTAGCACTCGGGTCAGATGAGTGCTAAAGGGAAAGCTATTGTATTGAAAACAGCCAAAAAGTCAATAAGGGGAAGGCTGTTTCAGGCTTTGGGCTTGCGGTGCGGCTAACGAAGCCGTGTGCTGCCCAGAAACAGGGTATGCAGGGCGTAAATCGAAAGCTGGGGATCCAGCACATCAAAAGAGTGAGTGTAAGGCCGGAGATGACTGGCAAAACCGCCAGTGGCAATAACCTTCAGGTTAGTGCCAAAGCGCTGCTTGAAACGGTGGACCAGGCCGTCGGCCATGGCGCCGTAGCCTTCCAGAATGCCGGATTTCATGCAGTCATAAGTGGTGGTTCCTAAAAAAGATGAGGTTCTGTGCGGCAGGCGGGCGTCTTTGGGAAGGCGCGCGGCCTTGCGGATCAGGGCTTCGAAAGATAATTCAGGGCCGGGTACGATCATGCCGCCTTCGAACACGCCTTTTTCAGAAACATAGTCAAATGTGATGGCGGTGCCAAAATCAATGACCAGAAGGGGGGGCTTGAAACGCTTTAAAGCCCCGTAAACATTAACGATACGATCAGCTCCCAGCTGCTTGATCGAGCGGTATTTGTGCTTAAAAGGCACTTTGACGTTCTCGCCAACCACCCAGAAACGGGCTTTTTGGCCTTTAAACGCCTCTTTGAATTTAAGGGTAGCTTTTGGGACAACGGATGAAATAATGACATTAATAGAGCTATTCTTCCCACTTATCCTACATTTTTTGACGAAATTTGGGATTTCGTCATGAAGGCAGGATTCGAACAGCTCCAGGGCCCCACTTTTAAAAAGTCCGCAGGTGGCAGCCGTGTTTCCGATATCAACGGCTATGAGAGTAGAAGTCCCCGAGGTCGCTTTTGAGGCAGAGGAGGAGTTCTTCAAGGATTTTTTCCGTTTCAAGGTCATGTCCTTTGACTTCTTTCATGGAAATGGCTTCAGGCACCATTTCCCGGTTTTCAGCATTGACGTTCAGGCCAATGCCGACGATCACGCTTTCAAGCTGGTCGCTTTCAGTACAGGATTCTACCAGAACTCCGCAGATTTTTTTACCATGCACCATGACGTCGTTCGGCCGCTTGAACGTGGAGATGATCCCGTGCTGGCCCAGGACCTTGGCCACGGACCGGCACACGATCTGCGTGATCATGGGTGCTTTATTGGGCGCGACACGGGGCCTCAGAAGAACGGAGAGCAGAAGATTTTTGCCCGCTGGCGAAACCCACTGGCTTCCGGGCTTGCCGCGTCCGCCGGTCTGAAAGTCCGCCACAATGACCAGGCCTTCTTCGGCGCCTTCTTCCGCCATTTGTCGCGTGAAAGTGTTGGTGGATTCAAGTTCCTTGAAACGTTTGACCGTGAATTGAAAAGTGTCATTCATGATAAGTAGACCCTCGGTAAACGTGAAGAAAGCCGTGTCACAATTTCATAGGGGATGGTCCCGGCCCAGACGGCCAGGTCTTCAGCTGTAATGGAAACGCCTTTCTCTTCGCCAAGCAAAGTGATTTCTTCGCCCGCTCTCGCGTCCGCGTCCTGCAAGTCCACAGTCAGGTAATCCATGGAAACGCGTCCGGCCAGCGGATACTTTTTGCCCTGGTAAATCACCTGGGATTTATTTGATAAATGAAAAGGATACCCGTGGCTGTAGCCGACAGGCAGCGTGGCAATGGTGACGGCGCGCGAAGCTGTGTAACTGCGGCCATATCCCACGGATTCTCCGGCCTGGATTTTTTTTGCCTGGATAATGCGGGTTTTGAGTGAAAGCGCGGGTTTGAAATCCGCGGTCTGCAGGGAGCTGTCCGGCGAAATGCCGTAGAGAATCAAGCCGGGCCGCATCAGGTTAAATTCCGCAAGCGCGGCGCCGTCCATGCGCAGATTGCCCGCGCTGTTGGCTGCGTGTCTGAACTTGAATTTGATGCCCCAGCCTTCAAGTTCCCGGGTCAGGGCCAGAAAATTTTCCACCTGCTGTTCCGCGAAACCGTCCGCGATTTCTGCTGAGGGAAAATGCGTGAAAATGCCTTCCAGGTAAAGGCCGGGAAGCTCCGCGATCTTGCGGATTTCCGCCGCGGCCCTGGCAAGCGGAATGCCCAGCCGCCCCATGCCCGTGTCGACTTTGATATGCACAATGGTTTTTTGCGCCAGGGATTCCGCGATTTCTGAAATTTCAGCGGCTTCTTCAAACCCTGAAACGCTCATGGCCGCGCCGCTTTTGACCGCGGCCGCTGCTTCAGGCCCGAAAAAACGGCCGAAGAGAAAAACCGGAGACTGAATGCCGTGCTCCCGCAGTTCCAGCACTTCATAAACGCTTGAAACTCCCAGGTAATGCACATCGCCGGAAAGCGCGCGCGCGGTTTCAACAAG
>CAZIQJ010000259.1:0-2797 GCA_964541285.1 uncultured bacterium
GACAAGCAGATTGTCCGCAATTATCTTCTGGATATTAAGTGGAACCAGCAGCCGCCGGCGCCCAGCCTTCCGGACGAAGTGGTTGAGAAAACCAGCCAGGCATACCGTGACGCCTACAAAAAACTTGTTGGAAAGGACCTTGCATGATGTTTAAAGCTACCGTGAACGTAACGCTGAAAAAATCCGTTCTCGATCCTCAGGGGCAGACCGTGCTTCACGCGCTTGGGACCATGGGTTTCAATGAAGCCAAAAGCCTGCGCGTTGGAAAGTTTTTCGAACTTAGCCTGGACGCGGAAAACCGCCAGAAAGCGGAAGCTTCCATCAAGGCCATGTGCGACAAGCTTCTTACAAATCCGGTTATCGAGGACTACACGTTTCAGCTTCAGGAAGCCTAGAGCACCAGACAAAATTCTGTTTGGCTGCAAACCCGCATGCATTTGGTCTTTTGCGTTGGGCCTGTCAAAAAGTGCTCAACGTACTGCATTGAGTACGCCTCCGCGCTTTTTGCCCGTCCCGCCTTAAAGCCCTTCAGCCTGCGGGTTTTCGCTTCAACCAGGATTTTATCAGGCGCTCTATTCATCTTTTGACAGCCGCGCTTCGTATCGGTAGAATAGCGTTGCTTACGGAGTGAAGGCTTCTTTTCCCTCCTTGTCGTAACTGTCTCAAATATCCTCACTTAGGTTTACAGGAGAGTTTTTTTGATGAAGGCGGCGGTGGTGGTTTTTCCGGGTTCGAATTGCGACACGGACTGTTTTCATGTCCTCCGCGACGTCATGAAAATTCCCGTCGAATTTGTCTGGCATAAAGAAGGTTCTCTCCCCAAAGTTGATCTGGTTGTTCTCCCCGGGGGATTCAGCTACGGAGATTATCTGCGTACCGGCGCGGTCGCGCGTTTTTCTCCGGCCATGGAAGCCGTCAGACGCCACGCAGCCGAAGGCCGCGCGGTCATCGGCATCTGCAATGGTTTCCAGATCCTGCTTGAAGCCGGTCTTTTACCTGGCGCCATGCTGCGCAATAAAACACTTTCATTCATTTCCCGGTTCACGCCCATCCGCTGTGAAAACAACAGCACCCTGTTCACCAAAAACATTAAAAAGGGCGAAGTCCTGAATATTCCCATCGCGCACGGCGAAGGAAATTATTTCTGCGATGATGACACGCTGAAAAAACTCCAGGACAAAAACCAGGTAGTTTTCCGTTACTGCTCGCCCGAAGGAAAGCTGGGTGAAGAATTCAATCCCAACGGCTCGCGGGATCATATCGCGGGTATTATCAATGAAAAAGGAAATGTCCTGGGCATGATGCCGCACCCGGAGCGCGCAAGTGAAGATATTCTCTCCGGCTGCGACGGCAGAAAAATCTGGGAAAGCCTTTTGAGCGTTTAACCATGACGACGACCATGACCGAACCTAAAATTACCAAAGAACTCATTGCCAAGCACGGGATCACGGAAGGGGAATATAAAAAAATCCTCGAGATTCTGGGCCGTGAACCGAACATTACCGAGCTGGGCATGTTCAGCGTCATGTGGAGCGAGCATTGCTCCTACAAAAATTCCAAACCCATTCTGAAACTTTTTCCGACCAGCGGCTCCAAGCTGCTGGTGAAGGCCGGAGAAGAAAACGCCGGCATCATCGATATCGGCGAAGGCCTGGCCATTTGTTTTAAAATCGAAAGCCACAACCATCCCTCCGCTATCGAGCCTTTTCAGGGCGCGGCCACGGGCGTGGGCGGAATCATGCGCGATATTTTCACCATGGGCGCGCGGCCGATTCTCTCCATGAATTCTCTGCGCTTCGGTTCGCTTGATTCCGGCGATACGGCCACGACCAAACGCCTTTTCAAGGGCGTGGTCTCCGGCATTTCCCACTATGGAAACTGCATGGGCGTTCCTACTGTGGGCGGCGAAGTTTATTTCAATCCGTCATATGAAGGCAATCCGCTGGTCAATGCCATGTGCCTTGGTTTGGTCGAGACCAAGGGGATCGTCAAGGGCAAGGCCGCGGGAACCGGAAACCCGGTTTACTATGTTGGGTCAGCCACGGGCCGTGATGGTCTGGGCGGCGCGGCTTTTGCGTCGCGCGAGCTGACTGAAGAAAGCCAGACTGACCGTCCAGCGGTTCAGGTCGGTGACCCCTTCATGGAAAAACTTCTTCTTGAAGCCTGTCTTGAGCTCATCAAAACCGACGCTCTGGTCGGCATGCAGGACATGGGCGCGGCGGGTTTGACCTGCTCCACCTGCGAAACCGCTGCGCGCGGCTCCACGGGCATTGAAATTGATCTGGCCAAGGTTCCCTTGCGCGAAACCGGAATGATTCCATATGAAATCATGCTTTCGGAATCGCAGGAGCGCATGCTGATCATTGCCAAAAAGGGCAAAGAAAAAATCGTTGAAGATATTTTCAAGAAATGGGATCTTCACGCGGTCCAGATCGGCGAAGTCAAGGACGGCCGTATGATGCGCGTGCTTGAAAACGGAAAGCTGGTGGCTGAAATTCCGGCCAAGTCCCTGGCGGATGACGGCCCGATTTATATCCGCGAAGAAAAAGAACCGGCTTATCTGAAAGAAGCGCAGAAACTCGATCTGAATTCTGTGAAAGAACCTGCGGACTTTAACCAGGTTCTCCTGAAACTTCTGGATCACCCGACGATTGCTTCAAAAGCCTGGGTCTGGCAGCAGTATGACCATATGGTCCGCACGGACACGGTTTTTTATCCCGGCCATGACGCGGCGCTTGTCCGCATCAAGGGCACGAAAAAGGGGATTGCTGTTTCCACGGACTGCAACAGCCTGTAT
>CAZIQJ010000260.1:0-2792 GCA_964541285.1 uncultured bacterium
AGTCACGGCTGCTGAGAAGCTTGTAAAGAAGCACGAGGCGGACATGGAGAAGGCGGCTGAAAATAAGGATGAACAGGCCGCCGCCATGAAAAAAGCGCAGGAAGAATGGGCTGGAAAACGTGTGCGTAAGAACATGAAAACCACCTATGTGGGAGGTTTGATCCAGGAAAAAGAAGCTTTGGAAAAGAAGCGGGACGCCAGCCTTAAAAAGCAGATTGATGAGATTGACGACAAGATCCGCGCGGCAAAGCGCAAGGAAGCGCTAGCCCGGGAAGGCATGAACCAGGAAATTGAGAAGGAAACCGCGGCGAGGCGCGCTCTTTTGCCGGCGCAGGCCGAACTGCGCGAAGCGCGGCTGCGGCTTGCCAGAATTACCGCTCTCCTTGCCGAGATTGATGCCGCGCTTGATGAAGAGAAAAAAGCCAAGCGTTCTGAAATGCGACTCTGGAACCGTCTTGCGGCCGGGATCCTGATGGGCGCGCTGATGCTGGGGGTTTCGAGTACAGTTCTGATGCCTCAGGAAGCCCAGGCGCAGCTGAGAAAAGATGAGCGCAGACCGCAGTCTTACGATAACGCCACAGACACGATTTCCCGCGACGGCTATTACACAGGGCCCAAATACAACCAGAAATTTATTCCTTACAGCGCCGGCGCGCGTTCCGCAGCTATTGACAAGCTGATCGAAATCCAGAAAAAAGACGGAATCCGCGGTTCGGATTATGACCGTGTTTACTCTGCGCTTGATTCTGCCATCTCGCTTTCCGAAAGCCGTCTGAACTCGGCGCCTTATGACAAGAGTGTGACCACGCTCATTGAAGCTTTTAATACTCGCAAAAAAGCGGTTGCGGCGGATGACATTCCCAAAGACGCTGAACTCAAGAAAATCGCGAAGCAGATAACCGATGCGTATATCGTGCTTCTGAATGATGAATACGCGCTTCAGAGAAAATACGGTGAGGCCATCATTAATATGGGGATGAGTCTGGAAACCATTGATAATTACATGAGGCTGGTGCGGGCCAAGGGAGTTACGACCCGTATGGCCGCTTTTGGCAAAGACCTTGAACCCAAGTTTTATATCGTCGATCCGGATGAGGCTGAGCGCGCCCGCGTGCTGGCCGCAGTCAAGGCCGCGCAGGGAAAAAATATTGACCGCCTGGATCCCATGTTGAAATGGGTGAATGCCCGGCTTGAAGCCAAGAAAAAGGAAGTCACGGCCGCGGAGACCAAGCTGGAAGAGGCTGAGAAAAAACTCAAAACTACGATTGCCGAGCAGGAAAAATTCAAGACTCAGGAAGATGAGGCGCGGGCCAAGTGGTTTGGCAAGGAAGTCCGCTACCGCAAGATGGTGCGTTTTGAGCCTGGCCTTAAAAAGACGGTGGATGATTTGATCGCAGAGCAGAAAGCTCTGGAAGCCAAAGCCAAAAGCGAAGGGGACGCGGGAAAACAGAAAACATATTTTGATCAGGCACGCGCTCTTCAGCCTAAGATTGACGGAGTCAACAAGCAGATCGAAGCGCTTAAGGAAGATGAAAAGAAAGCGAAGGATGAAGGCGCCAAGGTCGCTGCAAAGGCCCGGGAAATCGAGCGGGAAATCCGTTTTGGAATCGGAGACGCGCCGTCGCTTCGAAGCGTTGTTTCTACCCTGACGCGCGAGAAAGACCGCTATCAGACGCTTTCCACGGAAATGCAGGGGCTTGTGGACGAACGCAAAAAGGAAAAGCGTTCAGAGCTTCGGGAACCTTCGGTTTCTGAAATAGGCCTTCAAAACAAGATCAACGCGCTCAGGGAGTTTGGACGGATTTTTGGACGCCTCGCTGTTTCGGCAGGGTATTACCTGAATACCGAAGCGGCCCAGGAAGTATTTAAAAGCCGTCGTGACGGGCTGCCTGCATTTTTCATCGGACAAAAACCGGAACTGGCATTCCAGGACGAGCTGAATGAAATGATCGCGGGTCTGATCCAGACCTCGGCTTATCTTGATCAGGGCGACATTGCGTTTATTGAAGAAACCATGGCAGCGGCCCGGGCTTCGGGAGCTGGTCTCAGCGTCGCGCAGATGGCGGCTTACGACCGCACGCTTGACGCATTATGGGAGGGAAACGAGGACCAGGGGTATCCGTCTACGAAAAAATATGCGGGCATGGTTTTCCGTATGTGGGTTGTGGCGGGCGAGCTTGAAAACAGCTTCCAGGATTTTTCGGCCGGAACCGTGGACGGCGTGAATTATTCCGTCCGCGATGAAATGATAAATTTGAAACAGGCTGCGAACTCCGCCATCCAGTTTTTCGGTTCCAGACGTTCTGAAATGCGGGACGCGGCCAATGCCCTGGCGCTTACCGCTGATGATGAAGCTAAAATTCTCCAGGTGTCTTCAACTCTGGCATCGCAGACGGGCCCTTCCTATGGGTCCAGTGTGGTCATTGCGCTTGATTCAGCGATCAAGGACCGGATCACGGCATGGGACCTTGAAATTTCAGCCATTACAAACGGAAAGGTGAGGCTGAAGACCGGTTTTCCTCACGCGACGCTTGCGTCCGCCACGCGCTCTCAGGCTTCGCCGTTGACCGCGGACAGTTTTTCAAAAATCAATTTTGACCAGATCGCTTCCGGTGTTTCTACTGCACAGCCTTATGATATCCAGTTTGGAACTGTCCAGATGGCCGCGGACCGGACGACTGGGGTCAAGGACGGTTACATCGTCATGGTCGGTGAAACAGGCGAGGGCGCCATTGACGGCGTGAAGGGCGTTTTTGTTTCCGCGGGATTTGATGAAAAATTTAAAATGCCGG
>CAZIQJ010000261.1:0-1511 GCA_964541285.1 uncultured bacterium
GGACACCGGTTCCCAGCACCTGCGCCAGCACCATGTCGCGGACAAAACCTAAAATCCGGGACGTCAAGATCCCGAAAGACAAGACTGATGTGGATTTGACCAGGGATCTCTTGGAATCGTGCGGATGCTCCGAAGAACCGCTGTTTGAAGCCTGGGACGAATTTGGTGTTGACATCCGGAAACCTTTTTGTTATATTCCTGCCTCATTTAAGAAAGGAAAACATATGCCTCAAAGACGTTGTGCCATCAAAGACCTGCGCAAGAACCACACAAACCGTATGCGCAACATGGATCGTAAGACGGACTTGAAAAAAGCCATCAAAACTTACGTTGCTGTGACGGAAGACAAAGCTGCCAAGAACACCGCCGAGAGCTTGAATCTGCTTTACAAGAAACTCGACAAGGCTGTCAAAGCTAAAGTCATCTCCAAGAATACTGCTGCCCGCCGCAAATCGCGCCTCAGCAAGTTATTAGTGACGAAAGTTTAACCACAAGAACTTCGACACTTTGTTCAGCCGTCATGCGGCTGCGCTTGATATTTAAATCGGCCTCCTGAATCAATCGGAGGCCTTTTTCTTGGCTTTCCGCCGACAACCGTAATTGGTTATTCTTCCAGAACCACAAAATCCCGCCGATCAACTGCAGCGGATGCTGCCCGTCATCCATCAAAGCCTTCAAATTCTTTAAAGCTTCCGCCTGCTGATTTTGCGCCATGGCTTTCGTCACATCAAAAACGCTTTTCGATGCCTTGACCCCGAAACGCGTCTGTTCGACAAGTGGGGTAATCGCCTTGAAAAAAGCGGTCTTCGGATCCCCTTCATCAGCATCCAGAATCAAAACCACATGCGGATACGGCTTGGCCAAATATTGTTTCAGAAAATCCTGATGCTTGGCAGACAGTTTTTCCAAGTCATACAAAATCACCAGGCGTCTCTCCGCCGCCACCGGCAGGCTCGCCAAAGATTGCTGAAAAGCATCCAGATCCAGTTTTGAAGCGTAAAAAGTGGAAAAATCAAACGATAAAGCTTGCGGAGAGAGCAACCAGCGGTTTTTTAAAACTAGGATTTTTTGGTCTTTAGCCTGGCGGTCGGGGCCGGAAAACAGGTGGGCTTTCTGATCCATAACTCACCCCTACTGGATCTGCCGGGTTTCAAGCGGATAAATGGCTTCCAACAAAGCCCGGTTCAGCCTCGTATATTCCACGCTTTCGAGCCGTTCACCAGATTGAGCTCTCGCGAGGAATTCTTTCATTTGTTCAGATAATTTTGGCGCGTATGCATCGGCATCGATGGTAGAATGAAAATCGCGCATCTTGATAAGATCATTGAACGCGTTGATGAAATGCTGCTCTGTGATCTTAAACTTATCAAGCTTGCTCGCCGTGATATTCAACTTTTCAAGCACCAGATCATTCTGCTTATTTCTGATTTTTAAAGATTTACGCAAGACCGCGGCATCCAGATCGCCGGCGCTCACGCTGCCAACGCTCTTGGGCTCTCCTTGCAGGTTCC
>CAZIQJ010000261.1:1521-2743 GCA_964541285.1 uncultured bacterium
TAAGCGGAATTGGTCCTGGCTTCCGGAAGCGCCTGCCGTCCAGATGATTTCCCTGGTCCGCCGATCCCACAATTCCAATTCGACTGTGATGACAACGCGCCACTCACGGACATTCCGGTCGGAATCATATCTTAAAGGATCGTGCCGGAAAGCTGTGAGTTTGATTTTGAGAATGACATCCGCGTCTTCAGCGCTGTTAGCGATTCCCAGATATCCGTCCCGCAAAAAGCGTTCGTTGATCGCGTTGCGCACCCGAACTTCCAGCATCGGAATATAGAGAGGGCGTTCATATTGATTCGCAAAATCAATCCCGTTGACGACGGGAGAAACATAAATGGTTTTCCATTCCGGCCTCAAGGCGGACTTTGTGGTATAGCCGCAGCCTTGGACAAAAACCATCGTCGTTAAAAAAAATGCTGTTAGGAGTTTCATCATGATTGAGGCAATGCCGCCATTTTCTTGAGCGCTTCCTGCCCCCAAGACGTTTCCGGATATAACTGGACGACTTTTTGATAATAGATTCTTGCCGCCTTATAATTCTTTTGCTTTTCATAAAAGACAGCGGCTTCAAACTCGTGTTGGGCGTCGGTGGATCTCAGTTCATCGATATTCTTGCGGGCGTCTTCCGACCGTTCCGGATCCATGACAATCACATCCTCAAACTGCTGGATCGCCTCCTCGCCTCTCTTGGGATCATAAGCGTATTCCGTCGAACGTTTCTTGTCCACCAAAGCCAGCTGGTAACGAGCCTGCTTTTCCCACGCGGTATTCGGATAACCGTCGACCGTCTTTTGAAATGCATCCCGCGCTTCGTCATACCATCCGCGTTCCCACAAATATTGACCGATCTTGTATTGCGCGGCGCCGGCGTATTCGTTGTAAGGAGCGTTCTTGATCACCGTCTGATAAATCTCGATCGCTTTATCCGTTGAACCCTGCATTGCTGACAAAAAGGCGTTGCTGGCTTTCAGATATTCAATATATTTTCCGCCGAGATTATATTGGCGCTCAATGATCTCCCCGGCTCTTTGGCTGAACGGATATTTATCCATCACGATCTGATAATTTTCAAATGCTGCGTAATACTGTTGCAATTCTTCGAGACAGCGGCCGGCGTAATATTGGGCTTCCGCGGCTTCACGCACGTCGGGGTAAGACTTGAACAATTTGCGGAATTCCTGGAAAGCTTCTTCATACTTCCCCGCCTCATACAACGCCATAG
>CAZIQJ010000262.1:0-2733 GCA_964541285.1 uncultured bacterium
AGCACCTTCCAGAAGGCTTCCACAAACGGCTTGCCCGTGACGATCTGGGAGCCGATGTGCACATGAATGCCGCACAGAGAAAGATTGGTGTAATGCGCGCGCCGCGCAAAAACCTGACGCGCCGTGTCCAGGTCCATACCGAACTTGCTTTCGGCCTTTCCTGTCGCGATATGGTCGTGCGTTTTAGGATCCACCGCAGGATTGATGCGGAGGGAAATATTCGCGGTCTTCTTCAGTTTTTTGGCAACGCGGTTGATGGCATCAAGCTCAGGCACCGACTCCACATTGAAAAGAAGGATGCCGTAGCGGATGGCCTCTTCGATTTCCTCTTCGGTCTTCCCTACGCCCGCGTAAACGATTTTTTCCGGAGGGCATCCGACTTTTTTGGCGCGAAAAAGTTCGCCGCCTGAAACAATGTCCAGGCCGGAGCCGCGGCTGACCAGAGACTTCAGGATGGCCAGGTTGGAATTGGCTTTCATGGAATAACAGATCAGGGGCTTGACAGCCTTGAAGGCCTTCTGGATTTTCGCCAGGTGGTCCGTAAAAGTTTTATGGCTGTAAATATAAACCGGTGTCCCGACCTGCTGCGCGATATCGCGGACCCGCACTTTTTCGCAGTAAAGTTCATTGCCTACATAATAAAAATCATGCATGTTTCACACCCTTCAGCTGTTTTTCCCATTTAAGAATTTCCGCCTTGACCATCCGGGGGTGTGTGCTGCCAATCGTCAGCTTGCCCCGGACTGAAGCGCGGGCGTCGAAAAAGTCATAGACCGACGCGTCAAATAATTTTGAAAATTTTTTCCACTCGCCCATGGGGATCTCACGCAAAGGCTTTTCATTCTCCTGCGCGTAGCGGACGACCTTGCCCACGGTTTCATGCGCTTCGGAAAAAGGCATGCCCTTGCGGACCAGAGACTCCAGAATATCGGTGGCAAAAAGAACGTCTTCCTCCGCGGATTCTTCCATGGCTTTCTTGTTAAAAGAAACGGTGCCGACCGTCAGGGCCAGAAGCTCCAGCGCATTCAGGGTCTTTTTTACAGCCTCAAAAACAGAAGGCTTGTCTTCCTGCAGGTCCCGGTTGTAAGCCAGCGGCAGCCCCTTTTGGAGCGTCAGCAGCGCCTGCAGATTTGAAAAGATGACTCCCGCGCGGCCGCGCACAAGCTCAAAAACATCCGGATTTTTCTTCTGCGGCATCAGGCTGGAACCCGTCGCGAAAGCATCATCCAGTTCAATGTAGCCGAAAAATTCCGAGTTCCAGAGAATGAAATCTTCGGAAAGCCTTGAAAGGTGCATCCACATGATGGCCAGAGCGCTTAAAAACTCCGCCAAGAACGCGCGGTCGCTGGTGGCCGCCATGCTGTTGGCGGAAACTTTTGAAAATCCCAGCTGGGCGGCAAGAAACTTGCGGTCAATGGGAAGCGCGGAACCCGCGAGCGCGGCCGAGCCGAGCGGAAGGACATCCATGCGTTTCATGGCATCAAGCAAACGGCCGCGGTCTTCCTCAAGCATTTCAACATAGGCAAGCAGATGGTGCGCGGCCAGCACGGGCTGAGCCTTGCGCAAGTGCGTCATGCCCGCGACCACGGTGTCTCCGGCGTTTCTGGCCGTAGAAACCAGCGCCTTCTGCAAAAGCTGAAGACCATGATGAATCTGCCGTGCTCTGCCCCGCAGATAAACCTTGGTTGAAGTTACAACCAGGTCATTGCGGCTGCGTCCGGTATGGATTTTCTTGGCCACAGGGCCGGCCTTCTTTTCAACAAGGGACTGGACCAGGCTGTGAACATCCTCGTATTCGCAGAGGTACTCGCAAAGAGGTTTGCCCTTCATGTCGCGCTCAACCGCTGTGATCCCTTTAAGGATTTTCGCGGCTTCGCCCGCCGTGATGATGCGTTTGCGCGCGAGCATGCGGACCCAGGCCCGGTTGACCTCAAGCTCCGACTCGAGAAGCTCGCCGTCAACGGCCAGCGAATAGCTGAAAGATTTCAGGACAGCGTGCATTTCTTTTTTAAAACGCCCGCCCCACAGCCCTTTTTTCATTTTACCGCCTTTATTTTTTGGAACTGCCCAGACCTTCATAAGGAAGGCCCCAGATTTTCATGAACCCTTCCGCGGATTTGCGGTCAAAAATATCGCCTTCTGAATAAGTCGCCAGTTTCTCGGAATAAAGCGAGAACGGAGACTTGCGGCCCACGATGATCGCATGCCCCTTGTCCAGACGCATCCGGATTTTTCCGGTCACGCGCTTCTGGTTAGAGCTGAAAAAGTGATCGAGGGAATCTTTCAGGGGAGAAAACCACAGGCCGAAATAAACCAGCTCAGCGTATTTCTCTGAAAGCAGTTTCTTGTAATGGCTGTATTCCCGGTCCATGACCATGCCTTCAAGGTCCTCATGCGCCTTGATCAGGACATGCGCGGCCGGAGCTTCATAGACTTCACGGCTCTTGATGCCGACCAGCCGGTTTTCGATCTGGTCGAAACGGCCCACGCCGTAAGCTCCCGCGATTTCATTGAGTTCCTCGATCAGCGCCACAAGCCCTTTGGCTTTTCCGTTCAGTTTCACGGGAACGCCTTCTTCAAAATCAATTTCAATATACCTGGGCTTGTTGGGAACCTTGCTCAGACCGCGCGTCATGACATATGCGTCTTCAGGCGGTTCCTGCATCGGGTTTTCAAGAATTCCGGCTTCAATCGCAATGCCCCAGATATTTTTATCAATGGAATACGGCGTCT
>CAZIQJ010000263.1:0-2723 GCA_964541285.1 uncultured bacterium
GGCCAGCCCATTGCTACGCCCTCTCAGGATATCGTGCTCGGGATTTATTATCTGACCAAGGCCCGTGAAGCGGCCAAGGGCGAAGGTTTCCGGTTTTCCGGAGTCCAGGAAGCCCTGCTCGCTTATCAGGACCGTGAAATTCACAAGCACGCCAAGTGCAAGCTTCGTCTCGAAAATGGTGAATTGGTTGAAACGACCGTCGGACGCATCCTGCTTAATCAGGTGCTTCCGAAGGGTTTCCGTTTCGTCAACGAAGTTGTGGATAAGAAGAAACTTTCCAAAATCATCGCCGATTGCTACCGGAAATTCGGCCACAGCGAAGTCGTTCAGCTGCTGGATCGTTTGAAATCCCTTGGTTTTGAAGAAGCTACCAAGGCCGGCGTTTCTATCGGTATCGATGATATCCAGATTCCCAAAAACAAGGCGGAGCTCCTTGGTGAAGCGTTCAAGGACGTGGCCGCCATTGAGAATCAGTACCGCAATGGTTTGATTACCGACGGTGAACGCTACAACAAGATCATCGATATCTGGACGCATATCACGGACCGCGTTTCTGACGCCATGTTCGAGAGTCTGCATCCCTTTAACTCGGTGTTCATGATGGCTGACTCCGGCGCCCGCGGTTCCAAACAGCAGATCCGTCAGCTGGCTGGTATGCGCGGTCTTATGGCCAAGCCTTCCGGTGAAATTATTGAAAACCCGATCGTCGCGAACTTCCGCGAAGGTCTGACCGTGCTTGAATATTTCATTTCAACTCACGGCGCCCGCAAGGGTCTTGCTGACACCGCTCTTAAAACCGCCGACTCCGGTTATCTGACCCGCCGTCTTGTGGACGTGGCTCAGGACGTTATTATTTCGGAGATCGACTGCGGAACGCTGAGCGGTATTTTTATTGAAGCGGTTTACGAAGGTGAAGAGCTGATCGTTTCCCTTAAAGATCGTATTTTGGGCCGCACTTCTCTGGATAACGTCGTGGATATCGTGACGGACCAGCAGATCATGAAGTCCGGTGAAATTATTGATGAAGCCACGGCTGACAAGCTTGAAGAGGCGGGTATCGAAAAAATCCGTATCCGTTCTGTTCTGACCTGCGAATCCAAGCAGGGCGTTTGCGCCAAGTGCTATGGCCGTGACCTTGCGACGGGCAGAATTGTCGAGCTTGGAACTGCCGCGGGTATTATCGCTGCGCAGTCCATCGGCGAACCGGGAACGCAGCTGACCATGCGTACGTTCCATATCGGTGGTACCGCCTCCCGTATCGTTGAGCAGTCTTACTTCCGCGCCCGAAACAATGGAACGCTGAAGTACCACAATCTTAAAACTGTCGTGACAAAGAACGGTGAAATTATCGTTCTTAACCGTAACGGCGAACTTACGATCCATGATGAAACGGGCCGTGAGCTTGAAAACTACACGATTCCCACCGGCGCCGTGATTGCGGCCAAGGACGGGGAAAAGGTCACCAAAGACGAAATCTTTGTGAAATGGGATCCGTACACTGTTCCCATCTTGACCGAAGTTTCCGGTAAAGTCCGTTATGAGGACATTAAAGCCGGTATTACCATGAATGAGGAAATGGATTCCACGACCGGTATGACAGAGCGTGTCATTATCGAACACAAGGAAGACATGCATCCTCAGCTTCTGCTTGTCGGTGAGAAGGACGAGATCGTCGCTTTTTATCCGATTCCGACCGGAGCGCATATCGTGGTTAAAGAAGGCCAGGAAATTACCGGCGGTACGCTGCTTGCCAAGACTCCTCGTAAGATCGCGAAAACACGCGATATCACGGGAGGTCTGCCGCGTGTGGCTGAGCTTTTCGAAGCGCGCAAGCCCAAGAATCCCGCTATTATTTCTGAAATTGACGGCGTGGTTGAAATTGGCGAAATCGTCAAGGGTCAGCGTAAAATCATCGTTAAGAGTTCAACGGGCATGACCAAGGAATATTTGATTCCTCACGGCAAACACCTGAACGTCTACAAGGGCGACAAGGTTACGGCCGGCATGCAGCTGGTTGACGGTCCCGTGGTTCCGCAGGACATCCTGCGCGTTTCCGGGGAACGCAGCCTTCAGGAATATCTGGTCAACGAAGTCCAGGAAGTCTACCGGCTTCAGGGCGTTCGTCTGAACGATAAGCACGTGGAAGTGATCGTGCGCCAGATGCTCCGCAAGGTCCGCATTGAAGAGCCGGGTGACACCGATCTTCTTGTCGGTTCTCATATCGATAAAATCAAGTTTGCGGAAGAAAACGAAAAAATGCTCAAGAAGGACAAGCAGCCCGCGAAAGGTACCGCGATTCTGCTGGGCATTACTAAGGCGTCTCTTTCCACCGAAAGCTTTATCTCGGCGGCCAGCTTCCAGGAAACGACCCGCGTTCTTACCGAAGCCGCTTCGGCCGGAAAGCGCGACGACCTGCGCGGCCTGAAAGAAAACGTGATTATGGGGCATTTGATTCCCGCTGGAACGGGTTTCTATACCCACCAGGCTATTGAAGTTGTCAAAGAGGTTGGAGATATTCTTCCCGACCCGACTAAAAAAGAGAAAGAAGCGGAAGTTTCCGCAACGGAGAAAGAGTAATGGCACCGACGATCAATCAGCTCATTCGAATGGGGAGAAACAAGTTCAGCAAAAAAAGCAAATCCCCGGCTTTGCAGAATTCGCCTTTCCGCCGCGGCGTTTGTCTTCTTGTCAGAACGCAGACCCCGAAAAAGCCCAACTCAGCG
>CAZIQJ010000264.1:0-2720 GCA_964541285.1 uncultured bacterium
AGAATTAGACTGGAACGGTACACGCTATGAGCAAAGCCAAAACCATTCTTGTGATTGATGATGAGCCGGATTTGCTGGAAATCGCCAGAACACATCTTGAATCTGCGGGCTATCAGGTCATTACGGCTTCAACCGGCCGTGAAGGTCTGCGCGCGGCCAAAGCTTCTTTGCCTGACCTGATTGTGCTGGATATTGCCATGCCGGAAATGAACGGCCTTGAAATGCTGGAAGTGCTTCGCGGCACGCAGGGTATTGCCGCGACCCCAGTGCTGATGCTCACAGCCCAGGGCAGGACGCAGAATATTTTTGAAGCCGAGCATCTGCGCGTCGCGGATTTTATTATCAAGCCTTTTACCTGCGACCAGCTGATCGCGGCGGTGCGCAAAGCGATTTAAATGAAAGACCCTGCCTTGCCTGTTTCCCAGGCCCAAAAACACATCGCGGATCTCCTTGCTTTTGCCATGGAATATTCTTCCGCCAGCGCCCGGGCGCTTGTGGTCTTTGACCGCCAGTGCGCGCTGGCCGAGGCCCTGACCGAAGCTTACCGCGGCTGTCTGCCCGAAGCCAGGTTCATGAATTTTGATGAGGTCACGCCTGAGGCCGTGCTCGCGGCTTTTGAAACCCTGAAGCCGCGGGACCTGGTGGTCCTGATCCAGTCCGGAAATTTCAGGCTCAATGACTTCCGGATCCGCGTGGAGCTTTTCAGGCGCTCGCTCAAGGTCATGGAACATCCGCACCTCCTGCGCATGCAAGGCGGGCAGGCGCTTTATTACCTGGATTCTCTGGCCTATGACCCGGCTTATTACCGCGGCACAGGCAAGGCGCTGAAGCAGCGCCTGGACCGCGCGCGCGGCGGTGTGCTGGACACAGGAGGCGAAGAACTGGTTTTTTCTTCCGGCTTTGAGCCTGCGAAGCTGAATGTCGGCGATTATTCGGACATGAAAAATATCGGCGGGCAGTTTCCCATTGGCGAAGTTTTCACCGAAGCCCGGGACCTGGAGTCGGTCCATGGAAAGGTGCGGATTTTCGCGTTTGGCGACACGTCTTTCCGCGTGAACAGGCCCGCGAAACCCATCACGCTCGCGGTGGAGCGGGGAAGGGTGACGGATATTATGGATTCCACGCCGGAATTTGAGCAGGTGACCGGAAATATCCGCAGGGATGAGGGTGAGATATGGGTGCGCGAGCTTGGCCTGGGCCTGAACCGGGCTTTCACGCGCGAGCGTGTGGTTTCAGACATCGGCACGTATGAGCGCATGTGCGGCGTGCATTTGTCTCTTGGCGCCAAACACACGATTTACAAGAAGCCGGATTTTCATATTTCGCAAAAAATTGCCCGGCATCATGTGGATGTCTTTGCCGACACCCGGGCTTTGACACTTGACGGGGAATGCGTTTACCGGGATGGCGCGGTCACGCTTCCTGCCTAGGCGCAGGAAAAAGGGATAAACTTTTGCGGCGTTTATCGCGCCGCTTACACCGTCAATGCCAACCTGTGATGTTTGTGATGGCTCAGCAGGAAGAGCTGCACGTGCGTGCTGATGAACTGGATCTGCTCATCAAGTTTTTTCGTGAAAATAACGGGCGGGACCGCAGCGGGATCCGGAAGGTCTGCATGCCAGATGCCGCATTCCGGCCAGTATTCACGGGCCGTTTCATACCCCTTGTCAGATTCATTTCCAATCCACAGCACGTAGTCGAAGGCCATGCCCCGGAATTCCCCCAGGCTTTTGGGAGAATGCGTTTCTGGGGAAGCGCCGGCCTGAGCCATTCTGGAAACGGCCAGGACGGGTGCCGAAGAAGGTTCATGGCCGGCGCTGAAGGTTTGGAAGGCGTCGCCTGCCAGTTTTTTCGCCAGCGTTTCGGCGATGCGTGACAAAATGTCATTTTTCTGGCAGAGAAACAAAACACGTATCATGGACGCCTCCTTTTCGAATCCGCAGCATTCTAGCCGTCCATTCCTTCGAGTGGCTGTGACATTTGTCACGTCAAACAAGCCCTTGGGTTTGACGCTTGCCGGGATATAATGGACCTTAAAGATTTTTAACCCGTGAGGAAGTTCATTTGAAAGCGTTGGTTGCCGGAGCAACAGGTTATGTGGGCGGCCGTTTGATTCCACGCCTGCTTGAAGAAGGGTATGCCGTTCGCGCGCTTGGCCGTTCAAAAGCCAAGCTCGCGGGGCGCGTCTGGGGCGCGAATCCGCGCGTGGAGCTGCTGGAGGGTGACGTTCAGGACTCGGAGGCCATGACACGCGCGCTGGAGGGCTGTGACGTCTGTTTTTATCTGGTCCACTCCATGCTGCCGGGGCAGAAGGATTTTGAGTCCGCGGACCGGGCAGCGGCCATGAGCATGCGGCAGGCCGCGGAAAAGGCCGGGGTCAAAAGAATTATCTATCTGAGCGGGCTGGGTGAACATTCCGCGGATTTGAGCCGGCACTTGAAATCCCGTTTTGAAGTCGCGGAAATTCTCAGCCAGGGTAAAGTGCCTGTCACGGTGCTGCGCGCGGCCATGATTATTGGCTCCGGCAGCGCGTCTTTTGAAATTCTTCGTTATCTTGTGGACCGTCTTCCTGCCATGATCACGCCGCGCTGGGTGGGAACTCCCAGCCAGCCTATCGCTATCCGCAATGTCATCGAATATCTTGCCGGATGCGTCCGGCATCCTGAGACAGCAGGGCGGACTTTTGACATTGGAGGCCCGCGCGTTTTAACTTACCGGGA
>CAZIQJ010000265.1:0-2720 GCA_964541285.1 uncultured bacterium
TGTGATAAAAGTCACACGCCGGAACCGGGCAAGGGGTTCCGCCGGTATTTTCGCACATTAGGCGGGCCGATTTTGATTATCCGGGACAAAATAAGAGAGAAAGGCGGCATATGCTCAGGCAAAAAAGCACAGAGGGGGTCTTAATTAAAACCAGGATTGAATGAATACCGAGGAGACCGTCAGTCAGCCCGCTCAGTTGATTTTGAACTGCTCAAGTTTTTCCGGAAGATCCTGCAGCTTTGGGCAGAATCTTGAGCATCAGCGCGATAAAAGCCCCAGTCAGAAGAAGATTCAGGGCCAGGCTCAAGGCCGCCGCTGTCACAGGCATGCCTGTAATACCGTATCCGATACTCACCAGGAGAACACCTGCGCCGACTTCGCCTCGAGGAAACATACCAACACTCAGAGCAATCCTTTCACGCAGGGAAGCTTCCTTTTTGTAGCAAAAACCCGCATAGCACTTCCCCAGATTGGAGAGAACAGTCAATGCCAGCACATGCACCGCCAGAGTCCCCGGGCCGGCACCTGCAAAATCGATCCTGGGCAGCGATATGCCCACCAGAAACATAAAGATCCCCTTGACGAATTTATCAAGCCCGGCTTCAAGCTTTGAGATTTCGCGGTCCTCTACCGCTTCATCGTGCGAAAAGCAAATCATGCATCCAAGGGCAAAAGCGGGCAAAAGAACTTCAAAGTGAATGCCGGTAAAGCGGTAGACCATTTCACAAGCACCTGCAATGGCCAGCCCATAGGCCAGAAGCCACCCCTTCCCTGTCGGAATTTTCAGCACATGCATCCACCGGTAGGCAGTAAAAAGAAGAAGTCCAATAAGCACGACGATCATTCCCAGCTCGGGCTTGAGCCCCACGATCATCATTTTCAGCGGGATCATAAAAAGAACCGTGTCCAGATCGTCAAAAATTGCAAGAACCCTGGCCTTGGAATAAACCCATGTACGGGCAAGCCCTGCGGCCGCGAGCATGGTGAACAAGACACCGGCGGAAGTCGGGGCCGCGAACCTTGCGGTTAAAAGAGCTTCTTTCCAACCCTGTCCAAATACAAAAACAAAATAAACCGCACAAAAAATCCAGGGGAATGCGGCCGCCGTAGCCGCAACCATATAGTCAAACCCATAGTTTTTAATCTTTTTCTTATCGATTGTGAATTCGAGCCCCACCTCGATCATGATATAGGCAAGGCAGATCATGGTCACAAGCGAAAATCCGGGTCTTGCGGATTCCAGGTTGACAGCCTGTGAAAAAATCATGCCCCCTACAAGCAGCACACTATAAATCAGAATCTGAATCATAAGTCTCTCCTAATCTATTTTTTTCAGCTCAAACCAGTAAAAAGCATGGGGGCCCAGAGTAAGAAAATACGGCAGCTCACCGATCGCCGGAAATCTTGCGCCCCCGATCATTTCCACAGGGGTCCGGCCGCTAAGCTTTCTTAAATCCAGTTCCACAGGCTGAACATACCGGGATAAATTATTGACGATCAGCAAGGTTTCATTTTCATACTGCCTGAGATAGACAAGCACTTTTTCATTGGATGGAGACAAAAACTCGATACTCCCGCGGCCAAAAGCCCGGTGTGCGAGACGGATTTGAATCATCCTCCGGATCCAGTTAAGAAATGAAGTCGAGTAGGATTTCTGAGCCGCCACATTGACCGCCTGGTAGCCGTAAATCGGATCTGAAATCACGGGGAGGTGAAGGCTCTCTGGATCTGCCAGCGAAAATCCTGCATTACGCTCCCCATTCCATTGCATGGGAGTCCGGACACCGTTACGGTCATTCTGCATCAGGTCATCCCCCATTCCTATTTCATCCCCGTAATAAATGACCGGCGTTCCGGGAAGACTGAAAAGGAGACTGTTTAAAAGTTCCATCTGCCGGCGGCCGTTATTCATGAGCGGCGCGAGGCGGTGAATAATACCCAGGTTCCGCTTGGCTTTTGGGTCCGCCGCATATTCCGCCCACATATAATCACGCTCTTCCTTAGTGACCATTTCAAGCGTCAGCTCGTCGTGGTTGCGCAGAAAAAGCGCCCACTGGCAGTCCTGGGGAATCTGGGGAGTGCTGCGGATAATGTCTACGATCGGAGTCCGGCTTTCCTTGCGGATCGCCATAAAAATACGCGGCATGAGCGGGAAATGAAACGCCATATGACACTCGTCAGAATCCCCGAAATAAGGGCGCACATCATCCGGCCACTGGTTGGCTTCCGCAAGAAAAACCTTTCCTGGGTATTCGCCGTCAACAAACTTTCGCAGCTCCTTGATGTAAGCGTGAGTTTCCGGAAGGTTCTGACACAAGGTATCTTCCTTTTCAAAAAGATACGGCACAGCATCCAGGCGGAAACCGTCCACCCCTTTTTCGAGCCAGAAGGCCAAAATATTTTTCATGGCCTCACGGACCTCCGGGTTTTCATAATTCAGGTCCGGCTGATGGCTGAAGAAACGGTGCCAGTAATACTGTCCGGCAGCTTCGTCCCAGGTCCAGTTGGATTTTTCGTAATCCGTAAAAATGACGGGCGCTTTTTTATAGCGATCCGGATGATCGCTCCAGACATAATAATTCCGCTTAGGGGATTTTTTACTTGAGCGAGCTTCCTGAAACCAGATATGCTGATCTGAAGTATGATTAAGAACGAGTTCGACCAGAACTTTAATAGTCCTGCGGTGAGCTTCCCTGACAAGCTTTTCAAAATCCTCCATC
>CAZIQJ010000266.1:0-2714 GCA_964541285.1 uncultured bacterium
CTGAGCGCGTAAACCCCGCGGTGAATATTGGCGTATTCATGGCGGTAAAAACGTTCCATGCGCTCCAGCACAGCCAGGGGTTTTTGCGACGTGGCTGCGTTGTCCAGATACACAAGCGGATGACCATTGGCCTGACGGGCCAGAATAGGAAAATCATTCCGGATTTTTTTGACGTCCAGAGTTTCCACCAGCATCACACTTTCCCTTCCTTCAGACTTTGCTGCGTCATGCCCTGAATCCGGGCTTCAAGCAGCGCCTCAAGCCGCACACGCAGTTCTGTATTGCTCATGCGCTCCAGGACTTCCTCCGCGAAACCGTAAGTCAGCAAAAACCGGGCGGTTTGCTTTGACAGTCCACGGCTAAGGAGATAAAAGAATTCGTCTTTCTCGATTTTTCCAGTGGCCGCGCCGTGCGAAGCCTTGACGTCGTCCGCGTCAATTTTAAGCTGCGGGCGCGAATAGGCACGCGCCTTGTCAGAAAGCAGAAGGTTGCGGTCCAACTGGCCGGAATCGGACTTGTCCGCGCCGCGCGCCACATGGACCAGACTGTCGAACTCAGCAACCGAACTGCCTGCCAGAATATTTCTGAAAACCTGGCGGCTGGTGCAGCTCGGCACCTGGTGCCGGACAAACAAATGCTGGAAAATCTGGGAATTTCCGTCCATCAACGCCAGCCCCTCAAGGTCGCAGCTGGCTCCGGGGCCATCGAAAAGGACCTCAGTTTCATTGCGGGTCTGAAGGCCTCCCGAGGTAAAAGAAACCCAGTTCAGGGAACCGCCCTCAGCGATACGCGCGCGGGTATTCACAAAATGAACGGCTTCCGGCGAATGACGCTGGGCCTGGGAAACATTCAAAGTGGCATTGGCGGCAATATGAAATTCCAGGGAAGCGTCCATGAAATACTTCCCTGCACCCGGGTCCACGGAATCCAGCACAATATCCGCGCGGGAACCGGTTTCAACCACCACGAAAATTTTGGGATAAAACACAGGGGCATGCGCTCCGCCTTCAGCCGCGAAAAGAAAATGCAAAGGCCGGGTGACGGCGGTTTCCCTGCTGACGCGCAGGACAAAAGCTTCTTCAAAACTGAAACCATTAATGGCCGTGAAAGCATTGGCCTGTGTTTCAAAATTCTTTTCCAGCCAGGCGGGAACATCTTTTTCGGACTTCAGGGACGTCCAGCTGACTCCCTGGGGCAGATTCTTGACCAGAGATTTTTCCGGAGCGTACGCTCCGTTCAAAAAAGAAAACCGGATTTCCTGACCGTTTAAAAAATGCTGTCCGGCCCAGTCAAAAACCGGCCGGGTTCCGGCCAGAGCGACCGGCATTTTATAAACCGGCTCAAGGCTCATGTATTTCCAGTCTTCAAGTTTCCGGGTCGGAAGGCCAAGCGCGCGGAAACGGTCAAAGGCGCTCCTGCGGTAATCCAGAAGCCATGCAGGCTCCGCGTTATCAGGGCTGAAGGAACGCCCTTCCATGACTTCCTGATAATTTTTCACATCCGTTTTGCTCATGATTTTAAAGCAGCCTTGCCTTTCCCTTCCTCAAGCACCCAGTCATACCCCCGGCTCTCCACTTCGATCGCCAGGCTCTTGTCTCCGGACTTCACGATTCTTCCATCCAGCAGGATGTGCACGTAATCCGGCTGAATATAATTAAGCAGGCGCTGGTAATGCGTCACCAGCACCACGGCATTGTCCGGACGGCGCAGACGGTTGACGCCTTCGGCGACCACGCGCAGCGCGTCCACGTCCAGACCCGAATCGGTTTCATCAAGCAGGGCCAGCATGGGTTCCAGCACCGCCATCTGGAGAATTTCATTTCTCTTTTTCTCGCCGCCCGAAAATCCCTGATTCACGGAGCGGTCCAGAAAAGACGGCAGGATTTCCACGATTTTCATTTTCTCATGCAGAAACTCGTCAAATTCAAGGGGGTCCAGCTCTTCCTGACCATGAGCTTTTCTTTTGGCATTGTAGGCCATGCGCAGAAAAGCAGCATTGTTGACGCCCGGGATTTCAACAGGATACTGAAAACCCATAAAAACACCGGCGAGCGCGCGTTCTTCAGGCTCCATGGTAAAAAGGTTCTTTCCGTTATAAAGCGCTTCACCGGAAATAACTTCAATATGAGGCTCTCCGGCAAGCACTTTAGCCAGCGTGCTCTTGCCCGAACCGTTCGGTCCCATGATGGCGTGGACTTCCCCCGCCTTGACCTCAAGGTTAATGCCTTTGAGAATTTCTTTTTCTCCCGCTTTCGCGTATAAATTTCTGACTGACAGCATGTTCGTTTCCTTACCTTTCCGGCTTAACCGACTGTTCCTTCAAGTTTTAATCCAAGCAGCTGCGTGGCTTCCACCGCGAATTCCATGGGAAGTTCGCGAAAAACATCTTTGCAGAAGCCGCTCAAAATAGAAGCCATGGCCGCTTCAACAGAAATACCGCGCTGCTGAAAATAGAAAAGCTGGTCATCGCTGACCCGTGAAATCGAAGCCTCGTGCTCTACCTGCGTACTGGGGTTCTGCACGTCCATGTATGGAAACGTATTGGCCGTGGACTTCGAACCCACCAGCAGCGAATCGCACTGCGTGAAATTGCGCGCGTTTTCAGCGTTAGGGCTCATCTGCACAAGGCCGCGGTAATTATTGACCGACTGGCCCGCGGAAATGCCTTTTGAAATAATCGTACTGCGCGTGTTTTTTCCGATATGGATCATCTT
>CAZIQJ010000267.1:0-2713 GCA_964541285.1 uncultured bacterium
GGCGACTTTTTCGCCCACAGTTTTCAGGGCGGCCGCGTCAAACGCCAGCTCATGGGAAAACTGGTTCTTCAAAAAATAAATGATGCCGGTTTTGGGCGTAATTTTCAGGATTTTATGAGCCGCAAAAGCGTACATTCCTATCTGGAGTTCATAACCTGAGGCTTTTGATTTGACAGCATCACCCACCGCGGTCTTGTAATCCAGGACATGCCAGCTGCCGTCCGCGTCCTTGAACAGCATGTCGATCACACCCTCCACCCGGCCATGGCGCTGGTTGATAATAAACGGCAGTTCCTTGTAAACTTCACGGGCGGATTTCAGCCGCTCATACAGCGGTGACACCAGAAATTTTTTAATGATTTCGGCGGCTTCGACATGCTTTTCAGGCAGCATGCCCGCGCAGGCTTCCTTGATCAGCTCCGGCAGGCGCGGGGCCGGATCGGAAAAATCCATCAGCTCCAGCACACGGTGAATGGCCGTACCGAAATCCGCGTAAGAATCTTCTTCAATGGGCTCTTCAGGGCCGCTGCGTTCCGGCTCGATTTCATCCGGATAACCCGCCTCATAAACTTCCTTGTACTTCTCAGGGCTCTTTTCAAACGCGGCATAGGCTGATCCGGGTAAATCAATAACGCGCGCGGGCAGGCGCGGCTTCTTTTCGAGGCCGGCCATGATTGAGTCGCCTTCCGCCATGGCTTCCATTTTTTTGGGCTGCCAGTCTCCGAAAATTTCCTCAAAGACTTTTTTCTCAGCAATGCCCTTTTTGCGCGCCAGAAAAACTTCCTTGTCTTCCGGGTGTTTAAACGCGCCTTTGAAAATTCCCTCCGGCATGTTCTCGACCCAGTCCATCCAGGAGGTCATTTCAGAGAAACTAGCCTTCACATTTTTCTTCTCCTTGTACACACCGGTAAATATCAGCCTTTCTTTGGCGCGGGTCGCGGCCACATAAAAAAGCCGTTTCCATTCCTGCTTCTTTTTTGTTTCCAGGTTTTCCTTCAGCTTCAACCAGGAAGCGGGCTCTTCCCATTCCGCGGCCTTGTCATTCCAGACCTCCATGGCATAGCCCTGGCCCGGTTCGGCCTTCAGCCAGCCGGACTGGTCATTGCGTTTTTCACGTGCAAGGTCCGCGCAGAACACGACCTTAAATTCCAGCCCCTTGGCCCGGTGCACGGAAATCAGCTGCACGACCCGCCCGCTTTCGCGCGCCTCCACCTGGGCCTCGGATTCCCGCACCTCATGGGTCTCCAGGCGGCGCAGAGTGCGCAGGAAGGCCCCCAGGGCCAGCGGCTCCACGCTTTCAAATTCCCGTGCCAGATTGACCATTTTCTTCAGGTTGGCATAACGGCGCACGCCCTGCGAATCCGCGAGCACCGTCAATTCATAGGAGGTTTTCTCAAGAATGGAGTCCAGCAGTTCAGTCAGTTTCAACCGGTCCTTGACCGCCAGGAGCTCACTTGAAACACGCAGGAAGAAACGGATTTTTTCTTTTTCAGCGTCCGGAATGTCCGTGATCTTTTCAAACTGCTTCACACCTTCATATAAAGGAGTCATTTTGGCCGGGGTGTCAGCCTGCTTGGCCTGGCGTGAAAGACGGTAAAGCGAGGCGTCACTGACCTGGAAAAGCGGCGAGCGCAAAGCCGCGGCAAGCGGAATGTCCGACAGTGGATTTTCCAGGAAAGACAGAAAGCTGACCATGTCCCGGATTTCCGGCTGATGATAGAACCCAGTCCCAGCCACGGAATAATAAGGGATGCCGCGTTTTTTCAGGGCCTGTTCATAGAGACCGATGTCAGTCATGACCTGGAACAACACGGCCATGTCGCCATAAGCCGTTCCGGCTTCATGCAGCTCTTCCATGCGCGTCGCGATCTGTTCCGCCTCACGCATGCGGGCCACATCCATGGATTCATCCTCTTTTTTGGTCACACGGATCATTTCCACTTCCGGATTCGCCGATTTTTCCGCGCCGCTGACCAGCCCATTAAACTCCACGGCGTCTTCCCGCCACAACTCTTCAAAAAACGAGTTGATAAATTTCAGCACCGGCTCCGCGGTCCGGAAATTCTTGACCAGCGGAATGCAAAGCCCGTTCGCCGCTTTTCCATACTGCTTCTCCTTGGCCAGGAAAAGGGCGGGCTCGGCGCCGCGAAATGAATAAATGGACTGTTTATAGTCCCCGACCAGGAAAAGGTTTTTGCCGTCTGAAAGCGTTTCGATCAACTCCAGCTGAAGCGGGTTGGTGTCCTGAAATTCGTCGACCATGATCTGCTGAAACTTTTTGCGGTAGCGCTCCAGGAACTTCACTGAAACCTTGTCTTGTTTCTTGAAAAGCGCCAGTGCGCGCATCTGCAGGTCGTCGAAATCCAGAAAGCCCCTCTCTTTTTTTCGGGCCTCATAAATTTCCTCAAAACTCAGGGCCAGACCTTCAAACCGGGCTGTCCAGGTCTTCATAAAAGCCTCAATTTTAGCGGCCATGAAAATTTCGCACGCTTCCTTGATTTCCGGCCACGCACCGCTGCGCTTGCGCGAGAAGCCCTTCATCCAGACTCTGAATTCTTCCAGGGTGTCCCAGGTCCAGCCAGGATTTTTCTGAAAATTTCCGAATTCTTCCGCAAGCTGCTTTTCCCCCGCTTTTTCCAGCAGCCGGTCAACGGGCGGATGTTCCTTCAACGTAATACTGAAAGTAAAAAACTGTTTCAGGGTCATGCCGTCA
>CAZIQJ010000268.1:0-2695 GCA_964541285.1 uncultured bacterium
AACGCTGGGCAAGTGTCAGAATAAGTTCACGCACCCTGCCCTCTCCTACCGGGCTGTACTTATAGAAAAGCGGCACAATGACAACCGGAAAAATCTTGCCGATGCCGTAACTGACCAGCGCAAAAGCCGCCCAGGCCAGAACCCACCACTGCTCAGGCCGTGTCCAGATCAGAAAGTAAAGCCCTTCCATCAAAACAAGCATGAATGCGATGGAAAGCGCGGACTTTTTCAAAAAATCCCCAAGCCATTGCGCGAAAGTCTGGTTGGAGAGACCAAAGGAATGTTCCAGATGAAACCCGCTGTAAAAAGAAAATGGAAACTCCAGCGCCAGAACAAACAGTGAGTAGATCAGAAAATAAACCGCGAAAGCCGCGTAAGGCTGTGAAAATACGCCTTCCGCCGCGCCCTTGAACGCGCCGGAGAGGCCGCTGAAAACCGCAATCGCCGGAACCACCGGCGTCAGAACCAGATTAATCAGGGTCAGAGCCTGACGCTTTTTCTGGTAGGCTTTGGCTTTTTCAGGTGAATATGAGACCTGCACGTTTACCTCTTTCCAGGGGCCGCTTCCAGCAGGACCCCGTAATGATCAGACGGAAAAACACCCTTTTCATTCGGCTGATTCAGGACCACGCGGCAGGAGACCGGAGTCCAGCCCGGCTCCATCCGGCGCGTAAAAATATAGTCAATTCTCCGGTCCGGCAGCCTGGCGCTGGCCGCAGCCGCGTAGGGATTCCGGTTGTCCCAGGTCAAATCCCCGGAGCCGGGATTCAGCGCCGCAAAAATATCCGCGAAACCCGCCTGGGTCATTTTAGCGATTTCCGGCGTTTGGGCAGCCGCGTTAAAATCTCCGGTCACAACAGCTGGAAGATCCCCAGCTTTCAACGAAATGAAATCCAGTATTTCCCCCACCTGGGCCTGCCGCGTTCCGGATTCCGGAATTTTCCACGAAAGATGTGTATTAAAAAAAGTCAGCGGCCCCTGCGGGGTTTCGGTCTCAGCAAAAACAACATAGCGTTTATAGTTTTCAGTCGGGGCCTGGGTTCTGCAGGTCAGGCATCCTGAACGCGTAACCGGATATTTCGAAAAGAGCACCAGCCCGGAAGGTTCGGGGAAAAACACCATAACCGGGTACCCCGCTCTTGTCCGGGCTTCTTCCGCCCAATCCCGGTTAAACACTTCCTGAAACGCGGCAACGTCCGGCGAATACTCCTTCAATCCCTTGAAAATAATTTCCCACCGCTCACGCCACGGGCCTTTTTCCTGCCAGGTATTCAGCGTCAGGATTTTCATTCCGCGCGCATGGCCCGGAGTTTGGCTATCATCAGGCCCCGGACTTTTTCCCGCAGGCCGTCCAGCGTTTCACCCTGAACAGACACAGGCTTGCAGATCTCAACCTCAAGATGCGCCACTTCGTTAATCCGCCCGCTTTTTTTCGGCGAAGTTTTTCCTGTGCCGTCCAGGACCACGGGCAGAATATCAATTCCCTTTTCCAGCGCAATCTTGAACGCGCCATTTTTAAACGCGTGGATTTCGCCGTCTTCGCTGCGCGTACCTTCAGGAAAGAAAAGCACGCTGACGCCGCGGTCCAGCCATTTCCGGGCCGCATTAACGGCATCCCGGCCGCTCTGCACGGTCCCGCGGTCAAGACCAACGTAACCCGCGCCCCACATGTGCCAGCCCAGCCAGGGAAGAGAGAAAAGTTCCTTCTTGGCGATAAATTTAAAATTCCCCGGCACCGCGCCCAGCACGACCAGGATATCCACGATACTCTGGTGATTGGCAACAATCAGAAAAGTCTTCCCTTTGGTAACATTCTCCAGTCCGTGTTTTTCCATCTTCCAGAGTGGATGGCCGGAGATCAGGCTGCGTGCCCAGAACACGGCAATGGCGTGCATCATACGCCGGTCGCGGTCAAAAAAAACAGAGAGAGGCAGAACAATGAGAAGACCGATGGACGAATAGATGAAAGTCACAGTGCAGGCGAAGATCCAGGCCGCTGCATTTAAAATTTGCGAAATCAGGGATGGCGGAGCTTTTTTCTTTGAGCGCATAAGCCTATGATTTTAGCTAAGTTACAGCTCAAAGGAAACAGAATTTTAGCCTGTCCCGCCCCGCTTTAGCATTTGACCCGCGCCGCGCTTATGGTTAAGATGAGGCATGATTACTCGCGATCAAGTCATAGAAGTCGCAAAAACCTGCTTTGACCCGGAAATTCCGGTCAATATCTGGGACCTGGGTCTGGTCTATGATATTGAAGTCAAGGAAGGCGATGCCGTTTTCGTGCGCATGACACTGACGACCCAGCACTGCCCCGCGGCCAAGGCCATGCCCGAAGACCTTAAGACAAAAATCAAGAACGCCCTCAAGATCGAGAATGTCGACATCCAGCTGGTTTTCGAACCTGTCTGGACCCCGGAACGCATCAGCGAAGACGGCAAACGCAAGCTGGGAATTGACGTCTAGCCCCTCCGGCAGCCGTCAAAATCCTCACCATGATACCTGACCCTTCCGCCCTTTATCACGAAGCCCTGACGGATTTCCGCGAAAACCGCCCGGAACAGGCGCGGCAAAAACTCTCTTCCCTGCTTGAAACCCGCCCGGATTTTGAAGACGCCTATGAAGCCCTGGCCGTCATCCTGTATCAGGAAAAGAAATATGACGAGGCCATAGAAATCTTGAAGCTCTGGGTCAAGAT
>CAZIQJ010000269.1:0-887 GCA_964541285.1 uncultured bacterium
CATAAGCGGCCAGGCCTTGGATGACTTATCCAGCGACTTCCAAAGATCGCTCACCGAAACAACCTCTTTGATATAGCTCGACGGAATATCTTCATACAGCCGGTCCTGATTAAGAACAGACGCCGCCTGATAGGCCATGACCTGCTGGGCGTCCTGGGAGGCCTTCATCGCATAAACCTGCTGCACCTGTTCATAAGCGGCGCGATCCTTGATCTCGCGGGCCATGAGCGCGGCCTGGTATTCGGCCAGGGTCTGCTGCTGCTGGACGGCGACGGCCTGGGCGACCGCCACCTGCTGGGCGTATTGCCGGGCCTGATTGGCCATGATCGCCTGCTGCAACTGCTGGTTCTGAACAACCCTGATCTGAAGCGCAGTTTCCTGGGCAAAGATCTGTTCCCGGCGGGCACGGGCGATCTGATAAGCCGCGATCTCCTGCGCCATCTGCTGGGCCATGTATTGGGCCGCCATCTGCTCTTGGGCGGCGCGCACCAGAATGGCCTCCTTTTGGGCCTGGATATACTGCTGGACCGCGGCCTGCTGATAAGCCGCGATGTACTGCTTGATCATTTCTTCCTGCTGCCGACGGACGATCTCCTGCCCAATGACCTGCTGTTCCATCAGTTCACGCTGCCTGATGGCCGCAACCGCACCGCCGGCGAACACATCAACCGGAAGCAATAAAGAAAACACAATTCCTGTTAAATAAAAGAAATATCTGGCCATTAACGTCATTGCGAACGACGAGCCTTTGCTTACTTTTCGGCGAGGAGTGAAGCAATCTGTTCGCGTATAAGATTGCTTCGGTCTAAAAATCAGTCCTCGCAAAGACGGAAGAACAAAAATTCTTGGTAAGAATACTTCATGGATTTTGTTCATGGTTTTTACGT
>CAZIQJ010000269.1:897-2010 GCA_964541285.1 uncultured bacterium
ACTGCGCCGCCGGCAAATGAATCAACGGATGACACAAGACAAATGAGAAGGACTGCTGAGCTGAAAATTTGTTTCATGATTTCTTACGCGTGCGGGGTTGAAAAATCAAAAGCATTATAACAAAAAGCTCGCAGGCTCCCGCAAAAAAATCCCCGATTTTACTGTAAAGGGTCTCCTTCTGACGGGAAGACACCTGAAATGCGCCCTGCGCCTGGCTCTGAAGGGGAAGCTGCTGGTCTTGACGCATGACGCCGTACGCATTGATGACCCCTGTCCATCCGGTGTTGCCGACGCTGAGGATATCGCGGCCGGATTCAACCGCGCGGAAGACCGCGTTCTGCGCGTGCATCATGATGGCCTCAGGCCGGGCGAACCATCCGTCATTAAGAATGGCGATCATCCACGCCGCTTGCGAGTTCGACAGTTGGCGGGCAAGGGACGGATAACAGGTTTCGGAACAGATCATCATGCCGAAACGGGTCTTTCCATCGCGGTCGGAAAATAGCCCGGGCTGAACTCCGGCGGAAAAATCAAAACCGTACCCTTCGAACAAGGGTCTCAAGAATCCCAGGATCCCTCCGGGTTTGAATTCGCTCACCGGAACAAGAAATTGTTTGTCGTACACTCCGGCCAATGAGCCGCGCTCATCCAGAAGGACCGCGCTGTTATAGTTCTTCCCGTCAACAATGGGCACAGCGCCGAAAACAAAAAGCGCATTGTTCTTGCTTGCCATGCTTTGAAAACGCGGATACCAAAACCTGTCTTTGGAAATGTCCGCGGGAAATGCTGTCTCCGGCCATACGATGACATCCGGCTTTTGCCCGGCGGCAGACGCGACGGTTAGCTCCACATGAAGGCGGATATTGTCATCGAAATCCTGATCGCTTGATTTCTTGTGCGGCGGGATATTCGGCTGAACGGCGCACGCTGTGATGACCGGGTTCCCGCTTTCTGGCGTTGATAACCGCCATTGCCCTGAGGCGTAAAACACAACCATCAGCAGAACTGCCGCGGCGAGCGCTGACCGGTCGCGCACGCGCAGAAAACGGTAAATCAAAACGTTTACCAAAATAATGACGAACGATACGCCGTATAATCCCGCGGCCGCGGCAA
>CAZIQJ010000269.1:2049-2679 GCA_964541285.1 uncultured bacterium
GAGCCCGAAGGGCGAAGCAATCTCATCCGCTGAGATTTGGGATTGCTTCGTCACTTCGGTCCTCGCAATGACATGGTTAGGATAATTGAAATGCAACCGCGTAATAGCTCTTGAATAAAAAACAGAAAACAAAACCGGCTGGACGCTCATGGCTAAAACAAACGCTGACGCACCCAGAACATGGACCGGAAAGAGCCATAACAGAAGCATCGTATAAAGGATAAGTCCGTAAAAAAATCCAATGCCAAGCCTTCTGACAGGGCTCTGGCCTTCCAGGGCCTTCATCAACGGGATCACGGAAAGCCACGCCAGCGGCCAATAACCGTTTATGTTCCAAATGTTCGGGAAAGAAAGATACGCGAGAAACGCGCCCAGAACAGCGTTGAGAAAAAGGATCATCCTGGCGGATCTCATGGTTGGGAAATCGCCTTCAGCCCGCGTTGGGCCGCGGGATTCTCGAATAGCAAAAGGGATCTTTGATAATACTCGCGCGCTTTGGCGGGGTCACTAAATGCCTGCGCGTGCAGCTCACCCAGAAGATAATACGCCTGGCTTAAGAACGTGCTTTCTTTCTTCGGGTCAAACAGGTCGATGGCCTTGTTAAGTTCGCCTTCGGCTTCCTTAAATATG
>CAZIQJ010000270.1:0-2674 GCA_964541285.1 uncultured bacterium
TTCTTCATCATGATGCTTCTCGGCGCCCCTGCGTCCGACCCGGCATCTCGACGACCAGCAGGTTGGCCGCCAGCGACAGCCGCTATTTTCCGCCATTTCATTTTTTTATGATCGCGCTCACGGCCGCTGTTTTTGGCTCGGACTCGCGCAAAAATCCTCCGGCGTTTTGCGCGATGCTGGGCCTGGGCATGCTGGGCACAGCATTCTTTTTTCACGGCGCGGACTGGGGACAGTCTCTGAAATTCAAGGGCGCGTCTTTCTACCGTTTTTCCGAATCGCGTCCCGATCTGTGGGAGAAACTGCCGCATGAACCGGGACCGCTTTTGAAATGGATGGAGCGGTACCCGGAGCCTGACCGCTCTTATCTTTTCTGGGGCTTTGTGCAGGAATACCCGTTTGATGGAAACGCGTCACCTGAAAAAACCGCGGCCTTCGCGGCCGCGCTGCCTGTTCCGGGCCGTATTTACTGGCTCGAAGGTTTGGGCCGCTGGCTGGCCAATCAGGAGGGCGGAACAGAGACCATGAGCAAAGTGGCCCCGGTTTTTTCCGGCCGTGACCTCGAGGCTCTTTATATGGGCTTCGGCTGCCGGATCCCGCCGCGCGTTTTGCCGTCGTGCTGCCTTCCGTTCCGGAAGAATTCCGGAAATATTTTTACTTTTCTCTGGGTTCAACTTTGTACGACGCTGCAGACCCTGTCTGGTTTCCCCGCCAATCGGTCTGGGGGGCGTTTCCGGAAGAGGGCCGCCGCTGGTATTTCCGGGGAGCCGGCGCATGCTTCAGCAGTTACTGGATTTGGAGCGCGTTTGAGTTTCCTGAGAAGATCAGGGACGTGGAAGCCCGTATTCCCGCGCAGTATCTGGAAGATTTCAGGTGGGGGATGGGCTGGGGGCTGCGCCGCGAACTGAGCGAAGACGCTTACCGCGCGCGCCGCTGGCTGAAACGCCTTCCATCTTCTGTGTCCGGCTCCGCGGAACAGGGGATGGGTGCTTACGACCTTTTTTACGGAGCTTCGGCATGAAAAGAAATTTTGTGATTCTGATCCCCGCGTTTTTGCTGGCGTTTGGAGCCGCCGAAATTATCTTGCGTATTTTTCCGACAGAGGCGGTTTACTTTCAAACCAGAAATGTGGTGCAGCAGACACATTCCGTGCCCGATCCGGACCCGGTACTCAAATACGTGCCCGCGCCGTCAATGGCAAGGCCGTTCAGTAACCTTGAGTTTAAAACCATGATTTACACCAATGCCAGAGGCATGCGCAGCCGCGATTACACGGACGCCAAACCTCAGGGCGTCAAACGCGTCATGGTACTGGGGGATTCTTTTACATTTGGATGGGGAGTGGAAAATCCGCAGATTTTTACGCAGATCCTGGAAGACCGCCTGCTTTCAAACGTGGAAGTCTGGAACCTGGGCGTGTCCGGTTACAGCGTGGACCAGGAACTTGTGCGTCTTGAACGCGCGGGTTTGGCTTATCAGCCGGATATTGTTCTGATGGAAATTCTGGGCGAGCCGACACTCTCGGATGGAAATTTCGTTTTCAGAAACGGGAAGCTTTATTTTTCCGAAACAGAGGATTTTAATTTATTGCAGAAAACCGCGGCTTTTCTGGAGAGGCGCTGCCATGCCTGCGCCGCGCTGGGGCTGGCGCTTCGGCGGATGGATTTTCGTGCGCGCGCCCCGCATGGGGCCGGGGCGGGTGATGAATCATCCGGCGAGACCGGCTATGCGGTACTCGACCGCTTTGCCGCGCTTGGAAAGGAGCGCGGGTTTAAGCCCCTGCTGGTTTATTTTCCGTCCAAAGCAGACTTTAAAAACCGCAGCGCCGCGGAGCCGGCCGGCCGTCTTCTGAAATACTGCTCTGAAAAGAACCTGGCTTGCTTTTCTCTGGATCATGCCTTGCTGGAAGCGGAGAAGCGTGGAGAAAAGCCCTTTTTCAGGATCGACGATCACTGGACAGCGGCCGGACACGCGGCCGCGGCCAGGGCTTTGCGGGATTTCCTTAGAGAGAAACAGATGCTCGAACCTGCGTTTTTCCGTGAGAACCCGTCATGACGAAGAAACAAAAGGTTGTTTTTTTTCTGCTGCTGGCCGCTTTTCTGGGCACGCGTTTTTTGCTTCTCTTGACGCACGTGGAGGCGGCTTCAGACCTGGAAGAGCTTTGCCGCGGCACCATCGCACGTGAAATCCTGAACGGCCTGAAATTCCCGCTCTGGGACTATCAGGCGGACACGTATTCCGGCGGCTCTCTTGTCATCGGCATGCTTGCGGCCGTGTTCTTCAAAATCCTGGGGCCTTCGCTTTTCGCGCTGAAACTGGCGCCCCTTCTGCTTTCTTTTCTCTGCCTGCTTGCGGTCTGGTGCTGGGTCAAAAAGGAGTGGGGGACGCCCGCGGGCCTTTGGGCCATGGCGTTTCTGGTTTTCTGTCCGCCGGTTTTCGCGCAAGTGTCGCTGCTGGCCATGGGGTTTCATTCCGAAGCGCTTTTATTCGCGGCTCTGGCCTTTCTTTTTTTCTACCGCTGGCTTGAAAAAAGCGAAAAAAAACCTCTCCTGCTTTTCGGGTTTGCGGGAGGTCTGGGGTTCTGGTTCTGCTACACGTCGGTATTGGCATGGGCCGCGTGTTTTATCTGCTTTCTGCGGATGAAGCGCGGCGAAAAAATCCGGAATCTGGTTTTGCT
>CAZIQJ010000271.1:0-2673 GCA_964541285.1 uncultured bacterium
TGGAACTGGTCAGGAGGTCGAACTGCAGATCGCTCGACGTCTTGACTTCAACATGACCCGCATCCACGATGACTTCAAGAGGAACGTAAGCTTCAGGAGCGTGACGGGCGAAAATGGCGTTCATATGGCGGCGGAAAATCGGGTTCAAACGTTCGAGAAAACGTTTTTCCACCGTCTCTTTCCTGTTTATCGAATCATTGTCTTTTCCATGAAAACGAAGTTCCCTGATTCTTCCATCTGCCCCGGGAATTCCCACAAACCACTCGGTCTCAAGTCCAAAGCCCACGTAAGGCGTCTGGCCCATGGGGTATGTTTCCCTTTTGGTGACCACGCGGGCCGCGTGGCCGCGGACATTGGCGGTGACGCCTCCGGGCAGATCGTCCTGCGGAGAAAACCAGCCCGTAACCGCGCCGAATTTTTCCAGTTTGCGGGTCAGGCGCAGCGCTCGCGCGTAAAAAATATTATGGGATTGCGTGTTGTATTCCTGGAGATAAAGATCCCCGGCAAAAACATAAGCTTCCCACGCCTTGGAAGCAAAACTGAGCCAGGTTTCCTTTTGCGCATCTGTTCGCTGTTCAGGCGGAAGGCTTTCGATCTGAAGCATCATCCGGCGTATCAGAATTTCGAGATAAACCGCCGTGATTTCAGACAGCAGCCGCTCGACGCGTCCTGAAACCCGGGTATCACGGCCCATCTCCGCACGGCTCTCTACAGACACCTTGAACTTCATGGAAACTTTTTGACGGGCGACGCTGTTAATTTCATCGATGTAAAGCGCCAGGGTACTAAAGTCTTCAAGCTCCGCGGGTTTTTCAAGCGGTGCTTCCGCGCGGACCGCCTCAAGTCTGTCCCTGCCCATATCGCGGTATTTCTCCAGGACTTCCTTGAACTTCACCATCCTGGCCAGAGTAATTTCCCCGGTTTCCAGAGTCTGGATTTCACGCAGTAACCCGTCATAAAATCCCTGAATGATTTCCTGCGAGGACACGCGCATTTCAGAACGAGAAGACTTTTCTTTGAGTTTTACAGGCTCCCCGGGAATAGAAACATCGGGTTTTGCCGCGCCTGATTCCAGAATCGTTTCCGCCGCGGGTTCCGGCGCCTGCATGAACGGAACAAGCGAAGTGCGCATTTCACTGCGCGGCGTAAACTCCCCGGCCGTAAAAGCGTCAAGCATGCCTGAAGGTTTCAAAAGATTGAGCACGTTCTGTTCGCTGAGTTTCCCCTGCGACTCAAGTTCCCGGACCTTGGCAATAAAGCCGTCCACGTTCTGAAGCCATTTTTTCCTGAGCCGCACAACCCCCGGGTCCGCCGCCTCATCCAGAAACACCGTATAGTTTTTCACCTGCGCCGCACGCTCTTCCGCCACCAGATCGCGGACAATCTGATCCCGCCACTGCTTGAGCAAAACGCCCGGCACTTCAGCCCTGCCCAGGAGACGGTCGCGCGTGCCGCGAATAAACGCCTTGTAAAGATTGACCTTTCCGCCTTCATCCTCAAAATAATCTTTCCATGAAACTTCCCCGCGCATATGCTCACGATAGCGGGTGCTTTCAGGGACAGCGCTGAGCGCGGGCATGACCAGCGCGCAAGGGATGCCTTTTTCCGCCAGAATACGTGTCACACCTTCAGCGTGAAAACCCCCAAGCACCGCGACCGTCACACGCGTCTTTGGATTTTTCACCAGCCTTGCCAGGGCTTCGGAAAAAATCCGGTCTCTCTGCTCCGCGTTTTCGTAAAACGCCCGGTGATCAGCCGTAAGCTCCGTCCATTCGCCAAAAGCCCCCGGCATGCTTTTGAGTTCATTGAGCTGAGGACGGGGAATTTCAAGACGGATCAGTTTCTCGGCCAGAAGCAGGCGGCGGCTTTCGAGAAGAAGTTCTTTCTCCCCTTCATCCGCCAGGGCCTCCAGGACTTCACGGCTGTAGGTTTCAAATTCCCTGAAAAAGCGGGTGCCTTCCAGGTCCCGCATCCGGCGCTGATTTTCCACCAGCCCCCCAAGCGCGGTGGATATCCTGAAATCTCCGGACAGATGTTTGCCGGCCTCTTCCTGCATGAAAAGCGCGAAAGCTTCCGGAGAAAGTTCTCCGGTGCGGAATTCCTGGTTTTTCTGTTGAAATGCCTTCAGGGCAGCCGCCGTTTTGGCATCAGGCCGAAGAGACTCCAGCTCGCGGGCAAAAATATCCGCGGTCCTGCGGACTTCCGTTTCCGCATTTTTGGAGTCCTGCCGGGAGCTTTCTTCCAGGACCAGGGCCAGCTGGGAACCGCGTTCCGGTACCCTGAAACCCGCCAGCGTCTGAAGTGTCTGCACGAAATCAATTTTATTTTCTTCGAAATCCTGAATGGCCTTGTCCGCGGCCAGAAGGCGGGGCTTGAACCGCTTCTCTTTTTCAGCCTGGATATCCGCCTTTCGAAGCATGATTTTTTCAAGGAGCGCGGTCTCGCGCTTTGAAGCCCGGGTAAAAGCTTCAAATCCCCTCTCGTAAACCGCCCAGTCTTCCAGGCCTTCAAAAACCGCGGGCCTGCGGCTGAAAATCGCGGCCGCTCCGGCTCCGGTCAATTCTCCGTTGTCATAATATTCATCCGTGACCTGCTTCAAAAGCGCGGCATCCGGAAAACTCCGGAAGATCCGTGAGTCAAAAGGTCCGGCCGCGCCCTCCACGCCTACGGCAC
>CAZIQJ010000272.1:0-2651 GCA_964541285.1 uncultured bacterium
TATTCCGGGCACACTTTTTGAAACGCTGTTCGGGGACCTTTCCTGGATTGAGCCTCAGGATGTTGCGCCGACTTACGGCGAAGAACTGGCGCGTCAGCATATGGAAATCTTGACGCTCGCGAATTCCGCCGGAAGACCGGCCATCCGCGAGGAAATGAAAGCCCGTAAATTCTCCAGCCCCACGGCGCCGGAACTGGTCAGCGCGCGTGCGGAGTATGAAAAGGCCGTCTTTGAAGCTGAAAAAGGCGCAGCCAACGCGGTCATTTACAATCTCGACATGAAGCGTGACTGGTACCAGGCGGAACTCGCTTACCTTCGCGAAAATGAAGCTCTTGTCTATAATTCAGAAGATGCGGCGCAGATTGCGGCCATCACCGACGTCCGCTCACAGCGTGTCCAGAAACTCATTACCGCCATCGCGGAACGCATTTACCAGCAGCGCCTGAGAGGCACGAGCCCCGAAGTTCCCGCGCCGAAAATCCAGGCCATGGAAGTTGATTCTACCGAGGATTTTAAAATCGCGATCCGGGAAGAACTGGGGCTGGGATCAAAGGACGATGTGACCAATGCCCAGGTTGAAGCCTATTTAGGCAAGCTTCTTTCCGAAGGACGCGTTGCTGAATTTGAAAATAATGTCCGGTCCTGGCTGCGTTTCACTCCCCACAAAGGCTGGCCCGAAGTTAAAAGCGCGCTGAACCGCCAGCTTGTGCAGATCATCGCGCGCGCTATTGTGAACAGAAACCTGCGCCGTTCCGAGATCCGCGAAGTTCCGGGATTCCTGCCGGCCGCAGAAAAAAGCGCGTTTGAAGCGCTCCTGCCAAAACTGGGCGGCGAAGCTGAGGGCATTCTCGGCCTGCTGACCTCTCTGCACGGTTATGATGTAAAGCAGGGAGACGGACTGGCGGAAACCCTTCTTGATATTTTTGATATGGCGGCGCAGCAGCCCGGAACCGGCCCGAACAATGTTCAGAAAGTCGCTTCCGGACTCCTCTCCATTCTTTCAGGCCTGGCTTCGGACGAAGAAAAATGGCAGGCCCTGACAGACCTTCAGAGCCTTGCGAGACGTCCGGTTCTGGATGACGCTGACCGGTTCGGTGACGCGCTTGCCTACATCAGCAGCTGGCCGCACGTCATATCGCTGTTCAAAAACCGCTCTGAGGCCATTGGCCTGCTTCACGCATGGATGATCGCGCGCAAACGCGCTGAACTGCTTGCTCCGTCGGTGAGGGAGCAGCTGGCGCAAGTCCTTGCGCTTGAAAGTGAAGACTCTATTAAAAGAACCTTCAAGCGTCTGGACGCGGAAATCTTAAGCCAGATCCGCCTGCTTCCTGTCGAAGTCAGCGAAATCGGCGAACTCGGCGTAACCAGCATGGATCATCCCGTGGCGCGCCAGATCGAAGACCTTAATTACACCATCAAGGGAACCAAATGGCACGGAGCCAACGGCCGCTACCTGATCCGCAAAAAACTGGAAGGCGCCAAAGTCTATGCCGCCACGGTCAAGGTTCAGGGAAAACCTGTGGTTGTCGGACAGGGATTCCTGGCTGGAAATTTTGACCGTTTGGACGGCACCATGGACGCTTTTCTGGGCCTTGGAATCGGCCGCAAGGTAACGCAGGCCCGGATGCTGGATACTCTGGCCGCGGGTTACGCGACCTTCACTCTCAACGTCCGCGAATCCAATACACGCGCCCAGGCTTTCCAGCGCGGTCAGCTTGATGCGTCAAAACAGCTGATTCTGGATAACCGCGCGCCTGTTCTTTCGGCCGCGGCCCTTGGAACAGCGGGGGATCCGTTCGTCACGACATCGCAAATTGTTTATCCTGGCGATTCCGAACCCATGACCGCCTTTGTTTATCATTATCTTGACGCGGAATCCGAAAGACGCGTCATTGAAAATATTTTCGGTGTCAGTACTGACCGTTCGATCGCTCTGCTCGAAAAAGTCAGCCTGCCTGTCCTGAAACTTTTCGCAGGCTATGTTCAGGCGGAAAGCGGGCCGGGAAGAGCCGAGCGCCTGAGCGACATCGCAGACCTGATCAACCTGCTGGAAGCGCGCCGTTTCAGTGTTTATCAGCCCGCGATCTACACAGGCCTGGCGGGCGCCGCTGACTTCTCAGAAAAGCTTTCAGCCGCTCTCGAGTACCTGCGTGTCGAGACGGACAGCCCTGACAATAAAGTCGCGGCAGGACTGAATGAAATTATCCAGACCGGTACGGTCAAACGCTCCGAAATGCGCGATGAAAAACAGGACCTTGCTCCAGCCTGGCGCAACATGGTGACCACGGGCCGTGTGCGCAATATCCGTTTCGGGCTTGGCGCCGAACTTGTATTCCGGCCTTTCTATGAAATCCGCACTGACCTGGATGAGGTTCTTGGCGGCGTTACGGTCGATGATGCGGGCAAGGTCGTCATCTCGACCATGCAGTCTATTTTGCCGGCGGACCGCTCATCCATCCGTGTTGACGGGGACAATAATGTGTTTGATATAGGCACGGGCCGCAGAATCGGAATCGCGCATATCCGTTATTTCGACAAGCGCAACGCAGGCCGTTACACCCTTTCCTACATTCCGTCACTTGGCGGCAAGCCCGTGCAGGAACGCGAGTCCTGGATTGAACATGACGCCACAATTTGCCCGTTTGAGAAAT
>CAZIQJ010000273.1:0-1081 GCA_964541285.1 uncultured bacterium
GGCCCTCAAGGAGCGCGTGCCCGCGCTTGAAGTCGGCACTCCGGCCAAGGCTGAATTTGACCGTCTGCATAAAAAGTATGTGGCCCTGATCGCCGTCAATGGAGGCCTCGCGCTCGCCCTTCTTTACCAGTCTGTGGTACTCTTCTAGTCATGCAGGAATACGCCCGCTATTCACGACAGCTTGTTTTGAAGGAGATCGGCAGGGAAGGCCAGCGCAAGCTCGGCGCTTCCAAAGCCGCGGTCATTGGTGTGGGCGCGCTGGGCTCCGTTTCTGCCAACCTGCTGGTGCGCGCGGGCGTGGTCACGGTCCGCTTGATCGACCGTGATTTCCTTGAAATGGACAATCTTCAGCGTCAGGTGCTTTTCGATGAAAAGGACCTGGCCGAAAATCTTCCCAAGGCTGTTGCCGCAAAAGCCAAGCTGGATAAAACAAATTCCGAAGTCAAAATCCAGGCCGAGGTCGCGGACGTCAATCCTTCAAGCATCGGGCCGCTGCTCAAGGGCATGGATCTGATCATTGACGGTACGGACAATTTTGAAACACGTTTTTTGATTAATGATTACTGCCTGAAAAATAAAATTCCCTGGATTTACGGCGGTGCGGTGCGCACCGAGGGCATGTCCTATGTAGTGCTTCCGGGCGACGGCCCGTGCCTGCGCTGCCTTTTCGGGCAGGCGCCGGACGCGGGCCCGGCCCAGACCTGTGACCAGGTTGGCATTCTGGCTCCGGTTGCGCATTTGATCGCGTCCTTTCAGGCCATTGAGGCCATCAAGATCCTGGCCGGACACAAAGAGGCTGTGGACCGCAAACTTTGGAAAATGGACCTGTGGAGCCGTCAGTTTAAGGCCATATCGGTCGATAAATTCCGCAAAGACCCCTGCAGTGGATGCAAGAGCGGGGAATACCCGTATCTTGGAAAAAAGAACGCCACGCACGCGGTTTCGCTGTGCGGCCGCAATGCCGTGCAGATTTTCCGCCAGGAGGGCGCGGCGGACATTGATTTTAAAACGCTGGCTTCAAGGCTTGCAAGGCAGGCCGAAGTTCAGTTAAATGATTACCTGCTCAGGTGCAAGGCTGAGC
>CAZIQJ010000273.1:1091-2651 GCA_964541285.1 uncultured bacterium
AATCACCCTTTTTTCGAATGGACGTGCCATTATCAAAGGTACCGAAGACGCCGGACAGGCCAAGAGTCTTTACGCGAAATATATCGGCGTTTAGCGCGATCGTTTTCGCTGCTGTGCTGAGCGCGGCCCCGGTGTTTGCCGAGCAGGACGCTGTGCAGGCGGTGCTGGAAAAATTCGAAGAAACGGTTACTCCCGTTTACAGCGCGGCGCAGGCCATACCCGCGGCGCCCGGGAAAAAGAAAGACAAGAAGGGGAAGTTTTACAGCAAGCTCCAGAAGGAACGCCGCGAGTTTTATGAGGAAGAGCGGGAGCGAAAAAACAAGTTCCTCGAAAAGATCCGCAATGACCAGAGTTTGTCTGATGAAGAGCGCCAGCAGAAGCTCATGAAGTTCTTCTCAAAAGAAGGCGAGCGGCGGCGGAAATTCATGGAAAAGACAAACAAAAAAATTCTAAAAAATTCGCAACAGGAGAGTTGAAATTCATGGAACGTGTCATTTTAACGCGTGAAGGTTTTGACAAGCTGACGGAAGAACTCAATTTTTTGAAGACCAAAAAACGCAGGGAAGTTGCCAATCAGCTGGAATTTGCCCGCTCACTGGGTGATCTGCGCGAAAACGCGGAATATGAAACCGCGAAGCATGCCAAGCAGCAGCTTGAGACCCGCATTGCCACGCTGGAAGCCAAGCTTTCACAGGCGCAGATCGTGGACCCCAAAGATCTTCCGGAAGGAAAATGCTTTCTTGGCGCGAGCGTTGAAGTTAAAAACCTCGCTACCGGCAAGACCATGGTCTACGCGCTTGTAGCGCAGGACGAAGCAGACCTGGCCAAAAATAAAATTTCCGTGACCTCACCCATCGGCAGGGGCCTTCTTGGCAAGGAAATCGGAGATGTCGCGGAAATTCAGGTACCTGCAGGCATCATCAAGCTGCAGATCATGAAAATCGACAGGATTATGTAGCTGGCCCCGGCACCTGAGTGCCGGTACGAAAAGGGACGGCTAAAGAAACCGTCGCCTGTTTAGAACGGTTCGCTTTCGATCTTCCGGGTCCCCACCAGCGAAAGCAAAATACCCGCCAAAAGGATAAGGCCCGCGCCTAAAAGCGCGATGATCCGCATCTGGTCCCCGAAAAAAAGAAATCCATAGATAAAGCTCATCAGCGGCGTCAGGTAGGAAAAAGGCGTCACGAGTGAAGCGGGCGCTTTGCGGAGCGCGATGGTCATCCACAACTGCCCATAAAAAGAACCGATACCTACACCGAGCAGGATAAGCCATTCCACAAGATTGGGCCATTCGAAGCCGAATGGCAGGAATGCGAGTGATCCGACCGTTGAAATCGAAGTGAAATAAAAAATAATGGTCAGCGGGTCTTCATGGTGCCGCATGGCGCGGATGGTAACAAATACAATGCCCGTGAACGCCGCCGACAAAACACCCAGCCAGACCATCAGGTTCCAGGAATCCACTCGCCCGCCTACCAGCAGGTAAAGCCCGAAAAATGAAACAAGAGTCAGCATCCACACTGCGGGATGGGGCCTTTCTATAAGAAAAATAAAAGCCAG
>CAZIQJ010000274.1:0-2650 GCA_964541285.1 uncultured bacterium
AAAGAAGTATCCGGCCATCAAGGTCATCATGGTCACGGCCCTTGAAACCCGCGAGAAGATTGAAGAGGCCATCCGCCTCGGTGCGGACAACTACATCACCAAACCCCTTTCCCTGGAATATCTTGAGAAGGACGTTCAGGAAAAAATCGCCCAGCTGGTATAATTGATTTAAGGGAGAAGTTTTCTTGAACAAAGATAAAATCCGCTATCAGCCAATCCTCAGGGACATTGCAAGGAGTATGGTCAGCCTGAACAGGCCGCGCCGGCTCCTTAAAATGATCACCCGCCTGATTGACCGCAAGTTTTTTTTGACCCACACCTCTTTTCTCGCTCTGGATGAAAGCTGCGGGCGTTTTGTTTTCGTGGATTCCAAAGGCAGCAGCCGTCTGCCTCTTAAGCTGATCCGCATTGATCTTGATCATCCCATCGTCATGTATTTTCAGAGAGGCCGCAAGGGAGTTTCCAAAAAAGGCGATTACCTTGAATATTCCCGCCTGAAAAAGAAGCTCGAGAAAAGCAGCGGCAAACGCGGGAGGCTGCCTGAAATCTGCCGGACCATGGAGTCTCTGAAGGCCGGGCTGGTGGTGCCCGGATTTTACAAAGGCAAATTGCTTGGCATGCTTTTGATGGGTTCCAAGCGTGACGGCAGGCCGTTCAGCTCGTCAGAGATTTCCTTTTTTCAGATCCTTGCCCAGGACTGTTCCATGGCGCTCAAGACCGCGGAGTATCATGAAAGCCTGGTGAAACAGAACGAAGAGCTGGCAAGGCGCCTTCATGAAATTCAGGGGCTGCGCAAAAAAGAGCAGGAGACTTACACCCAGATCATGCGGTCGCTGGCGCAGGAAGTTTATGCCAAGGACACCTACACTTATGGTCATGTCAGCCAGGTGGAGCGGCTGGGCATGATGACGGCCCGTGAAATGGGCCTTGATGTCGAAGGCCCCCGCGGACAGATTTTGCGCGCGGGGCTGATCCTGCACGACGTGGGCAAGATCGGCATTCCGGACCACATCCTTAAAAAGAAAAGTTCCCTGACCGGAGATGAGTGGCAGGTCATGCGCACGCATCCGGAGCGCGGGGCGCGGATCCTTCAGCCTCTTTCGGACTTCAAGGAAGTTGCGGAAATCGTTTTGAGCCACCATGAGTGCTGGAACGGCAGCGGCTATCCCAGGGGTCTTAAAGGAGAGGAAATCCCTCTTGAGGCCAGGATTGTGGCCGTGGTCGACACCTTCCACGCCATTGTTTCCACCCGCTGCTACAGCAAGGGCCGGACCGTGAATACCGCGCTTGAAGAGCTGGAACGCTGCGCCGGCCGCCAGTTTGACCCTCAGGTGGTTACGGCCTTTATCAGCGCTTTGAAGAGGGAAATGAAGAAGCGGGGAGTGGGCTTTTTAAAGGACGATCCTGAGGATTCTCCGAGGGCGGCCTGAGCCAAAACTCTGCTTGAACAATGCGGGGCGGGTGCTATATAATCGCCTCCTTTCAAAGGGGTTCTAAATGACCATGGAAAAGAAAGACCTGGAGAAGTACAAGAAGATTCTTGAAGACGCCAGAAGAAAAATCGCGGGTGACATCCGTCATCTTGAAGGCGATTCTCTCAATCTGAACCAGAAGGACGCTTCCGGCGACCTTTCCGGTTATTCCTTTCACATGGCAGATATGGCCACCGACAATTTTGACCGTGAGTTCACGCTTGGACTTGCCTCAAGCGAACAGCAGATCCTCAATATGATTTCCAATGCCCTGCGCAAGATCGATGACGGGGGGTATGGAGTTTGCGAAGACTGCCAGAAGCCGATTCCCCAGAAGCGTCTGGCTGCGGTTCCCTATACCCGCCTTTGCATCAAGTGCCAGGAAATTGAGGAAAAGACCAAGCGCCAGTCTTGATTCTGTTTTACCTGATCGTTCTCCTGACCCTTCTTTTTGACCAAAGCACAAAGCTCGCCGCGCTGCGTTATCTTTCCGAATTTGAGTCCCGGCCTGTCTGGCCCGATGTTTTTCATCTCAGTCTTGTGCACAACACCGGCATCGCCTTCGGTCTTTTCCGCCATGCCCAGCCTGTTCTTTTCTGCGTCATCACCGCGGGCCTGCTTGTCCTGATTTTCTGGGGCGCGCGTTCTGTCCGGAAAAGTCCGGACAAGATCCAGGCCTGGAGCCTGGCGATGATTCTCGGCGGCGCGCTGGGCAACTGGATCGACCGTCTGCGGCTGGGTTTTGTGGTGGATTTCCTCGACTTCCGGATCTGGCCGGTTTTTAACATCGCGGATTCCGCCATTACCATCGGCGTTTGCCTTTACATGCTTTCAATACTGCGCTCCAAAAAGGAAGTATGAGGCCCATTCTTTTTTCTATCGGCCAGTTCCACATTTATTCCTTCGGGTTTATGGTCGCGCTCGGTGTTTTTCTTTCCCTCCAGGGAATGAAGCGGCGGGCGTTCCGTTACGGCATGAAGCCGGAAACCGCCTTTGACATTATTTTTATCACTGTCGCGGCAGGTTTCCTTGGCGCGCGTCTTCTTTATATCGCGCAGAATTTTTCCGATTATGTTTCCAACCCTCTTTCTGCCTTTGCGGTATGGGAAGGCGTACTTATTTTTTTCGGCGGAATTTCCGGGTCTTTTTTTTGCCTATATATTTTTTCGAGGATCAAA
>CAZIQJ010000275.1:0-2648 GCA_964541285.1 uncultured bacterium
GAAGCCCATCATGCCGAAGTTTGACTTCTTCGAAGTCCGCCATGGCCAGGGCTACTCTGTTCTGACCAGCCGCCTCAATGACATCACCACGGAAAAAACCGTGTTTGTCGACACTGAAGAGCCGGTTGAAATCTGGAAACTCGTGCTGAAGAACGAGTCCAATAAAAAGCGCAAGCTCAGCCTTTTCACTTATTTTGACTGGCTGCTTGGCAACTGGGCCGATACGCACCGTGAATTCCACAAGACTTTCATGGAAACATGGATTGACCGCAAGAACGGCATGCTCTACGGCCTGAAGCGCGCTCCGCTGGTCCCTGGATTTATTTCCACGGGTATGGTGGAAAAGCCGCTGCAGGGCTTCCACGCTTCTTTCCCGAAGCCGGTGGCTTATGATGGATACAAGGAATCTTTCCTTGGTATCTACAATGATCCGCACGCTCCTCAGACGGTCATTGACGGCAAACTGAAGAACTCCGAAGGCAAGTGGGGCGATGCCTGCGGCAGCTTGCAGGTGGACGTTGAAATCGCGCCCAAGGGCGAGCAGACGGTTGTTTTCCTTCTGGGTTCTCCCAGCTCCAAGGAAGAAGCCGTGCGTATCATCAAGAAATATTCCGATCCGAAAGCCGCGGACCGTGAACTTTCCAAAGTGAAGTCGCTTTGGGACACGTTCGTCAACGCGACCAAGATCGAAACTCCGGATGAATCCATGGATTTCATGACCAACATCTGGATGAAGTACCAGGCCATTTCCGCGCGTCTCTGGGCCCGCTGCGCGTACTATCAGTCCAGCGGCGGTTTCGGTTACCGCGACCAGCTTCAGGACTGCCAGATTTTCTTCGCGACCAAGCCTGAGCTGGCGAAAAAGCAGATCCTGCTTCACGCTGAGCAGCAGTTTCCGGATGGAACCGTGTATCACTGGTGGCACCACGGCACCAGCATGGGCGCCATTACGCATTGCTCAGACGACCTGCTGTGGCTGGATTTCATCACTTTGAACTACCTTGATGAAACCGCGGACTACGGCATTCTGGATATCAAGGCCAAGTTCCTGCCTGATCCGAAAACCAAGGAAGTTACGGAAGGCCCGCTGTACGATCACCTGCTGCGCGCGATCGACAAGGTCTTTACGCGCTTCTCTCCGCGCGGTTTACCCCTCATGGGTGAATGCGACTGGAACGACGGTCTTTCGCACGTCGGTATTAAATGGAAAGGTGAGTCAATCTGGCTTGGGCACTTCCTTTATGGAATCCTGACCCGCATTGCTCCGATCATGGAAGAACGCGGTGACAAGAAAAAGGCCGCGGAATACCTGAAAAAAGCCGAAGCCCTCAAAGTCGCACTGAACACTGCGGGCTGGGACGGCGAGTGGTATCAGGGCGCGACGCGCGACGACGGCCGGCCTCTTGGCAGCAAGACGCAGGAAAAAGGAAAAATATTCCTGAACTGCCAGACCTGGGCTGTTATCTGCGGCGTTTCCGACGCAAAGCGCTCCAAGGAAATCATGGATGTGACCCGCAAGATGCTTTACAAAAAGTACGGGCCGCTTCTTTTGACTCCTGCGTATGACAAGACCGATCCGACGATCGGTTACATCACGCGTTATGCGCCTTCTGTCCGTGAAAACGGCGGTCTTTACACGCACGCGGGTACGTGGGCGATTCAGGCTGAAGCCATCATGCGTGACGGCGACAAGGCGTACGAAGTTTACAAGAGCTTCAACCCCGCGCTTCGCGGTCTGGATCCGGACCTTTACTACGCTGAGCCCTATGTGACTCCGGGCAACGTGGACGGTCCCGATTCTCCGAACAACGGACGCGGCAGCTGGACCTGGTACACGGGTTCCGGCGCGTGGTATGCCGTGGTTGTTCTGAACTGGGTGCTTGGTATTCGCCCTGTCAGACAGGGCCTTCTGATTGACCCCGTCATTCCCAAAAAATGGCCGGGCTTCAAGATCAAGAGGCTGTTCCGCGGATCGACGTATCACATTGAAGTCAAGAATCCTGCCGGCAAAGGACAGGGCATCAAGGAAATTTTCGTGGACGGCAAAAAGCAGTCCTCGAACATTGTTCCGGCCTTCAAAGACGGCAAGGAACACCGCGTTCAGGTCACGTTAGGCTAACACAAACCCCGCTCCGGTTTGCGCCGGAGCGGGGTTTTTTATTTCCGGAACGGCGATTGAATCTCTTTTCACGCCTCAAAAAATCGGTTTTTCCCTTCTTCGTTTTATCCCTCTCCGCACTTCTGTCTTCACAGGTCCTGGCCGCGCCCGCAAAGGCTGACAACGACCTGAGAATTTACCAGACGGTTCCTGAGGGCAAATCCCTCATGGCTTCCCAGCAGTTCATCCTGATTGATGATTTCAACTCTGGAAAATTTTTGAACCGCCGCGGAGCTCCCTGGCAGACCAAAGCGCCCGGAACAGGAGCGCTGGACCTGAGCCTTGAAAAAGATGACGCGCGCAGCCAGCACCGCGGCTATTCCATGAAAGCGGACTTTCATCTTTACCCGAAGGAAAAGGGCATGTTTCAAAGCTTTCTGGAGCGCGTGGACGTCAGCAAAGCGCGCGCCATGGTCATCAAGGTCAGGGTAGACATGCCCAAGGACAAAGTTTTTACCGGAAGGTTCCGGGTCCTTCTCATGGATTGGAA